>JBCDFY010000041.1:0-36582 GCA_039176995.1 Bacteroidota bacterium | reverse complement strand
CCCCTCTGCGCTGATGGTACTGCATCTCGCGGGAGAGTAGGTCGCTGCCGACCTTTTTATCCCTCTCAACTAAAAGCTCATCTGACTACGTCTGATGGGCTTTTTTTGTCATAGCCTCCCTTATATTACTAATTTGCTTTTGAGCTATGAAAAAGTTATTATTGTACAATAGATTATCAAAAGCAAACTACAAGAAAATGGAAGTATTAAAACAAAAATCTTTTAGCGATTGCACATTAGATTTTCTGGATACCCATTTCGGCTTACGCCAAGTAGAAAATTTGGATTCACTAAATCAATGGCTAAGTAGCAGCGCTAATGAAGAAATACCTGAGCTAAAGGTTCGATTCTTAGAAGAACTTCAAGCATTGTTACAGTACAATGTTAGAAGCTGGAATGAACAAGAATTAGATATGCACTTTATTGGTCCAGTATTTAGTATTGTCAATTTTTCTTCTGAAAAATTCAATCTGTTTGCTCAAAGGCCAATAGAGGCAATAGTAGAAGAATGGCGATTATTTGGAACTCCTGATGGTATGGTTGCATCAGGGCGTCGTGCTCCTAAGCTACCTTTCTTTGCTTTTTCAGAATATAAAAGACAGAAAAATCCAAAGGGCGAGCCAGAAGCTCAGACTCTAGCAGCAATGATGGTAGGACAGCACCTTAATTCAAATTCAAATTTACCAGTATATGGTTGCTATGTCATTGGAAATGATTGGTATTTTATGACCTTAGAAGAAAAAAAATACGCTTTCAGTAGAGATTTTTCTGCAATTACAGATGATTTATTTTCTATTTTTCGTATTCTGAATTATTTGAAGCAAATTATTTCACAGAGACTCTCCAAAGACTAATTTAACATCTATTATTCCACTGTGATAGCTGATAACTATAAATCAATTCCGCAGATCATTTATATCAATTACCTCATCACTATATTCTGCTTTTAAGAAGGTAGGCTGAATTTTCAAGGAAATTACATTTCCAGTATCATCCATTACTATCCAATCTTCTTCGTTCATATCTTCTTCATAATCAATTATTTTGAAAGGTGCTCTTCTTGCTTCTGACTTAATACAATCATCAAAATACGCCGTATTGTAAGTCACTTCCTGTCCTGCTGATTCTACGGTGAGATTATAAATTAACGTTTCGATATCTACTTGTTTGGTCTCATAGTTCTTTGCATAGAGTACATTATCTCGAATCGCTCTTGCCTCGACTAAGAATCCCATTGGCACTTTTGCTCCAGCTTCTAATAAGCAGTTGATTTCATAGCCCACAGTCGCAATATGTTCTTGAAATGGACCTTTGATTAAGAAAGTACTGCTCAATAAAGCTATGTCTTTTTCGCCTGTGTTTTCGTAGTTGGCATTGAATCGAAAAACTTTAACTAGGCGCGAACTACCTGCATCAGGGCGCATGGTGCTGCTGCCGTCATTTTCAGTAGTAATAGAAAGATTTTCTACTTTATTAAAAGTTGCATATTCTGTTTTAATAGGTAAGCCTTGTTCTGAGAACTGTTTGGCTTGTTCTAGTATTTCGCGATAGGTTTTACCTTCTATTTCGTAATCATAGTAATCTCGCTGACGAACAACACTGTAATTGGTTAGGAAGAGTTCGTTAGGAGTGATCTCCTTTTCTTGAAAAAGTTTTTGGTAGTAAGCGTCATGGTATTCAGCTTGAAAAGGTTTATCTAAAGTAGAAGAAGAGCAAGCTGCAAAGAGTAATACAATAATTGCGAAAAAGATATAGCGCATAGTTGAGTTTGTTTTAAATCACAAAAATAAACACTACGGACTGGAATTGAAAAATTGTACTTCTCTACTCTACTGCTTCCCAAAATTATCCCTGAAATATTCATTTTGGTTTTTCATCAGATCTCGAATTTCAGCGAGTAGTTGGATGTCTTTTGGTGTCGGAACACTTGTTTCCGCTTCGTCTTCTGCTTTGTTTTTGAGCTTATTGAAAAGGCGAATAACCACAAAAATAGTGAGTGCAACAATTAGAAAATCTAAACAATGCTGTAAAAATGTACCGTAGCTGATGACGACTGCTTCGCTTATTACTTCTCCATTTTCATCCAAATTAGCTTCTTGTAGTGTCCAAATGTATTCCGTGAAGCCCTTTTCGCCAAACACCAAGCCAAAAGGAGGCATAATGACATCTTTCACTAGGGAAGAAACTATTTTATTAAACGCAGTTCCAATAATGATACCAATTGCTAAGTCAACCAAATTCCCTTTTACTGCGAATTCTTTAAAGTCTTTGATGAAGTTTTTCATTATAAATATTTGGATTAGAAAAATTTACTCAAAGTTCTAAAAAGAAATCGCAAAGAAGAAGAGCTTTGTTCACTTTAAACTGGCTAAAACCGCCTTCTTCCCCCACCATACTGCATCGCCTCTCCTTTGCCAAAGCCATAGCTAAAGCCAACGATCACAAATCGACCGCGCAGCCCTCGACTGTAGAGATAAAAATCATCTTGGAAAGTTTCATTTTCAAAGATTCGAGAAGCAAAAATATCGCGGACACTTAGGTTGAAGACTCCTTTGCCTTTTAATATTTTCTTACGCACACCTAGATCAGCGGAAACAAAGCCCGCACGAATGCCTTGTACCGTTTGTACTCTGGAGCGATAGTTGCCCATCACTTCCACATCAAAATCTGCGGGTAATTTCAGCTTGGTCGTCAAACGAGAAGACCACTCATCGGCAGAAAAATCAATGGATTGTCCTTCAAATTCTCCTTTTCGGTCGAATACATTGTAATTAAAATCACCATTTAGCGTCAGCCATTGGGTAGGGGTATATTTAGCATTGAACTCCACGCCAGTTGCATTATTGGTACCCACATTGAGCGGAGTACTAATGCTGACGTTATCCTCAAAGAAAGCAATACGTTCAATAATATCGGTGGTGTAGCGGTGATAAACGCCAAAGTTGAAAGAGGCAGCGTCCAGGATTAAGATACCCATCATTTCATAAGAATCTGTAAATTCAGGCATCAAATCTGGATTTCCCTGTCGAATGCTGAAATTGTTGCGGATGTTGAAAAATGGATTCAAATCCCAGAGGTTTGGACGGTAAATCCGTCTGGAATAGCCCGCTTGTAGAGAAAAGCGTTCGTTCACTTCGTAAGAAGTGTGTAGGGTAGGAAAGAGGTTGGTAAAATTTTGGTCGTTGCGCTCTTCAGTATTCACTAAAAAGGTCTCTAAATCGGTATTCTCCACCCTTGCACCTAGTTTGAGTCCCCATCTCTCATCTTCGTAAGCTCCCGTCACATAAGCTCCCAACACTTTTTGGTTGTACTCAAATATGTTGGTGAAATCCTGATTCAACACCCACTCGCCATCCTTAAAATCACTGACCGCAAAATCATTGCTCACGTCTTGAATGACATATTGCGCACCCGTTTCCATCGTAATTTTGTCCGAAAATGGTTTGGTATAATCTGCCTTGAAGGTATAGCCTGCCTCCTGAAAATTGGTGCGTGTTTCTTGATCGCCTTGTGCAAAGTCACCGAATTCATTGGTATTTTGAAAAATGGAAGATTGATCTTTACCGAAGAAATTCCCCAGTGCGCTAAACAAAAAGGTATGCTCTTCGCTATCCTCAAAATCTTTCTTGTATTGGAATTCGTATTGCCATTTCGGATTGGTGGCTTCAGTCACTTCACTTCTACTCCAGCGGTCGGTCACTGCGGCGGTAGCATCTCTGCGCGCAAAGTCAAAACTGGAAGGCTGGTCTTCAATTTCGTAAGCAAAATAGCCCGAAAGCGTCAACACATTAAGATCGTTGATGTGATAATCTGTTCCAAGGATCAGGTTGTAGAAATTTTCATTACGAAACTCTGTTCCTTCACTTTCGATAGTGGTGTTGGTTCTCAAATTTCGATTAACGGTTTCTTGGATTCGAGGCAGTTCGCGATAACCAACACCTAACTGACTAAACAAATTGAATTTCTCGGTTCTGCGATTCAAACTTAAACCTACATTGTGGTTATGCGGCACACCTGTATTGACGGTTACTGAGCCGTTGATGCCTTGTTTTTCTTCCTTTTTTAGCACAATATTGATGATTCCTGCTGTACCAGAAGCCTCGTATTTGGCAGAAGGATTGGTGATGACTTCTACTTTTTCAATCATATCGGCGGTGATGGTTCCGAGCGCATTGCCCCCTTCGCTGGCTAGGACAGAAGGCTTTCCATTGATCAAAATTTGTACGCCGTTACTCCCACGCAAGCTGATCTGTCCTTCAATATTGACATTTACAGAAGGCACATTATTCAAAACTTCCAGTGCACTCGCACCTGTACTGCTCAAATCTTGACCAACATTAAAAACGCGCTTATCCAACTTAAATTCCGTCTGCGATTTTTCTGCGCGCACCACCACTTCTTCTAGTTGCTCCGCATCTTCATAAATAGCAATTTTACCTAGATTGACTTTACCATTTTGAATCTCAAATTCTGTGATTTTTTGGGTTACAAAACCAATAAATCCAATCTCTATATAAAAATTAGCAGCCGAAGTCTCTAAGGTAAACTGACCGTCTAAATCAGTCGAGGTTCCTGTAATTAACTTATTAGTTTCTGCGTCATTTATCTGAACAGTTGCAAATTCGAGTGGTTGTTGGCTTCTACTCTCCGTCACTGTTCCCGTAATTTGTATGCGAGTGCTTTGTGTAAAAGAGGTCAAATAAGAGCATAGAACTATTAAGCAAACAAAGGTAATTTTCTTTTTCATTGTATTTAATTCTAGTAATATTAGACAGTTCGTTAGTTGCCAGTTTGATAATTTAGTCATCATCAAACCGACCATTTCTTTTCTACAATCTCAAATACAAATGATTCCTGTCTTGTTCAGATTGGAAAACAGCTTTCTTTGAACGACAAAAATAAGCGGGTGAACGACAAGGATTGGTATTTCTTTATACGGTTATGACTCGCTCTACTTACCCACTTCGTAAAAACTGGCTTGTAGGATTTCTGTTAATTTTGAGCAAGAGCGAAGTCTTGTAGTATGTAAATATGTATTTGGTACTCAAAATGTGGTAGTGGTTCGAATCCGTTGATTCATTTCTTCTAATCCCAGAATTTGTAGGGATTTTGGGAGTTCCATCCACAGGTTTAACCCACTACCCAAAATGTAAAGCATAGCTATGAATCCAGCTAAATGAGAATAGGAAGGAACTTAATCCTATTTCAATTTATTCCTAAAAAAGTCCATGGTTCGCCGCCATGCCAGTTGCGCAGCTTCATAATCATAACGCGCAGTAGAATCATTGTGAAAACCATGATTCACATCAGCATAGAGATGTGCACTGTATTCTTTGTTGTTTTCTTGTAAGGCTTTAGCGTAATCTGGCCAGCCTGCGTTTACCCGCTTGTCGAATGCCGCAAAATGGAGTAATAAAGCTGCTTTAATATTCGGTACTTCTTCTGCACTGGGTTGTGTGCCGTAGAAGGGAACAGCAGCCAAAAGTTCAGAAACGCGTACCGCCATCATATTCGATACCCAACCACCAAAGCAAAAACCGACTACGCCTACTTTTCCATTGCACTCGGGATGAGATTTTAGGTGTTCAAAAGCGGCGATAAAATCTTGCAACATTTCCTCGCGATCTCTTTTGCGCTGCATCGTTCTGCCTTCATCGTCTGTGCCAGGATAGCCACCAAGCGGTGTCAAAGCATCAGGAGCTAAGGAAATGAAACCATCTAGTGCGGCCCTTCTTCCCACATCTTCAATATGTGGATTCAATCCTCGATTTTCGTGAACGACGATGATGCCCGATCGTTTTTCTTTCGTGCCAACGGGACGAGAAAGCAAGCCTTTGATCGTTCCCCCACCTTTAGGAGAATCATAGCTAATCATTTCGGACTTCAAGCGGTCATCATCTGCTTTGATTTGCAGCGTATTTTCATAGTCAGGCATAATGGCTTTTAGCAAAAGTGGAAGCGTAATGCCGCCTACTGCATAGACCGAGAGTTTATCCATAAAACTTCTGCGATCAAGGCGATTATGAGCATAATCATCATATAATTCAAATACGCGTTGAGGGATAGCCGTTCTTTTCAATTTTTTCATGTTTAGATATGCTTGAAGTAAATAATAAGATCAAAGTTAAAATGGTCTACTCCAATGTAAAATAGAATCTCTGAACGACAAAAGTAGTAGGTTGAACAGCAAACCTGACGTTCATAGGAGAGTTCTAGTTGTTCGCAGTTAGAACTTTTCATAGTTGCTTAGTAAATGTAGCTTTGCATCATGACAAAAGCGAAGTTCATATCTTCAAAAGAGTTATTATTCCAAGTGGTGTTGCATTTGGTAGTGTTTTTTTTCTACATCTACAATAGACAAGAGAATACGATAGAAGCCTATCGAATAGCCTTTTTTGTTACTTATTTAATCGCTGGAATATTGATCAGTTATGTGTTATTGCCGCGCTTTTTTTATAACAAACAATACATACATTTTTTCTTTTACTTTACTTTAATTATTATAGCAATCATCTTGATAGAAGAATTGGTGCTAGAAAAAATTTATTTTCCCGATACACGCGCAATGAGATTCCCAGGTGTGTTTTTTAGTTTAATGGGAGTACTACCAATTATCACAATTCTATCTGGTTTCAAGTTTGCTTGGGACGCCTTGAATAAACAGCGAGAAGTAGAGGAATTAAAAGCAGCAGTTAGGTCAAGCGAATTGCAGTTTTTGAAATCTCAAATCAATCCACATTTCTTGTTCAATAACTTAAATAATCTCTATTCCTATGCCATCGAAAACTCACCGAAAACGCCAAAAATCATTTTGGAATTGAGTAGCGTTTTGCGCTATATGTTATATGAATGCAAAGCGCAATTTGTGCCATTAGTAAAAGAGATTGAGCAATTGAAAAACTTCACTCAGTTGAACGAATTACAGATTGAAGAGCGAGGGGTCATTCAATTTGAAACCAAAAATATTCAGCCAGACTATCAAATCGCCCCACTCATCTTAATTGTCTTTATTGAAAATGCCTTCAAGCATAGTCAAGCTAGCCAATCAGAAGATATTTTTATTGATATTTATATTGAATTATTGGACAATGGTACTTTGCATTTTGTGTGTAAAAATAACTACCAAGCAATAGCAAATACGCAGAGTTTGGCAAATGGGATTGGTTTGGAGAATGTTCAAAAACGCTTACAATTGTTGTATCCTGAAACACATACTTTAATGATTAAAAAGACAGATTCTATTTATGAAGTGGATTTGAATATGCAATTAAAAAATATAGATTAGCGCATGACTTGTATCATAGTAGAAGATCAACCGCCCGCACAAAGAATTCTGAAAAAATACATTGCAGACATCAGTTCATTAGAATTGAAAGCCACGTTTCCTGACGCGCTTCAGGCAATGGAATTTTTGAAAAACGAGGCGGTAGATCTAATTTTCTTGGACATTCATTTACCTAAAATTTCGGGAATTGATTTTCTAAAAACTATGCCTAATCCACCACACGTAATTTTGACAACTGCTTTCTCGGACTATGCTTTGGAAAGTTATGAATTTGATGTCGTAGACTATTTGCTGAAACCTTTTTCCTTTCAGCGATTTGTGAAAGCGGTGAATAAAGTACCGATTAAAACAAGCGCTCGTTCGACAGAAGATACTGATTCCGCCATTTTCATTAAATCAGGCTACGATTATATCAAAATTGATATCTCGGATATTCTTTACATAAAATCCGATGCGGATTACACAGAAATACATCTTCCTGATAAGAAATACTTGTCTTCTGAACCACTACGCTACTGGCTGGAAACACTAGAGCGTAAAAGATTTATTAGAGTACATAAGTCTTTCATTATCAATGGCTTGAAAATTGAGAAAATTACTGGAAATCAGGTTTGTTTAGTTGCAAATCATGCCATTCCAATTGGACGCGCGTACAAAGAAGACTTCATAGCGCGCTTTTTGAAGTAAAGAAATTTTACTCCAAGCTGACTACTTTTCTCCTGCCATTCGTTTCTTTGGAATAAGCGTTATCCAGTTGGATTCAAAACAAATACAATGAAGCACTACTACTTATTTTTGATTCTATTTTTTACCATTCCCTCTTTTGCCCAACAACAATATTCTAAACTCAAAATCAAACTAACTTCCGAACACAATATCTCCCAACTTGCCGAGCTAGGTGTAGAAGTAGATCATGGATTTTGGGAGAAAGATGAATGTTTCATTAGCGATTTTTCCGCTATGGAAAAGCAAATGATTGTGGAGGCAGGTTTTGAAATTGAAACTTTGGTAGAAGATGTTCAGCAGTATTATTTGAATCAGGAAGGTGAAAGTGTGGAGTCGAGAAGTGACAACTGCCAAGCCAACGTGGATTATGAGTATCCAAGACCTGATAACTTCCGCTTGGGTACAATGATTGGCTTTTATCGTTACGCAGAAATGCTGGCAGAATTGGATGAAATGCATACTCGTTTTCCACACCTCATCACTGCTCGACAAGGAATTGAAGAATTTCGCACTCACCAGGATAGCTCCATTTATTGGTTACGCATCAGTAGTGATCTTCGTCCTTTGGAAGAGAAACCAGAAGTGCTCTACACTGCCATTCACCATGCACGCGAGCCGATGAGCATGACGCAATTGATTTATTTCATGTGGTACGTTTTAGAGAACTATGAAAAAGATGAAGAAATCAAATATTTGTTGGATAATACTGCTTTATATTTCGTGCCTTGCATTAATCCAGATGGTTATTTATACAATGAATTGACCAATCCAAATGGTGCAGGTTTTTGGCGAAAAAATTTAAGAGATAATGATGGAGACGGCGTCATTAGTGGTTCGGATGGCGTTGATTTGAATCGAAATTATGGCTACAAATGGGGCGCAGAGTATGTTGGTTCTTCTTCCAATTTTTCTTCTCAAGTCTATCGAGGAACTTCTGCTTTTTCCGAACCCGAAACGCAAGCACTTGCCGCTTTTTGCGAAGCCCACGACTTCAAAATTGCCATGAATTATCATTCGCATGGCAATTTGTTGATTCATCCTTGGAGCTATTCCGACCAACCGACGGAAGACGAAACTATTTTTGTTAGTGTTGCCAACGCAATGACTAGAGAAAATGATTATTTGGCAGGAACACCTACTCAAACAGTTGGCTATCGAGTGAATGGAGATGCGAATGATTGGATGTACGGAGAGGAAACGAGCAAAGGAAAAATATTGACTTTTACGCCAGAAGTTGGAAGCAGTTTTTGGCCGCCAATCAGTGAAATAGAACCCAATTGTCAAGCCAACATTCTACAAAATACGATGACGGCTCATTTGGCAAGTGCTTATGCCGTTTTTGAAGAAGAAAGTAGCGCATACATTGAGGCAGGAGATAATACGTTGATTATCAATCTGAAAAATAGTGGTCTGGAGAGTGGACAATTTAAAGTTCAGGCTATGACTTCCAGTGAGGATGTCCGCGCTATCGGTGCTGCGCAAACCATAGCACTTGAACCTTTCGAGACCAAAATGATCTCCATTTCTTATGAAATTGAGGAAACTGCGGACATTGTAGATTTCTTGGTAGAAATAGACAATTTGAAAGGATTTGTACAACAAAAAGAAGTCAAAAAACGCAATAGGAATATTGCATTTGAACTTGATGACGAGATAAAAGATGATAGCAATTGGATAGGAAATTGGCAAGTGACCAATGCTACTTTCTATTCTGAATCAGCTAGTTTAACCGATTCCCCAAATGGAAATTATTCCCCAAATCAGTATTCTTTTACAGAACTCAAAAATTTAATTGATTTAACCAAAGTGACCGAAGCACGCCTTCAATATCGAGCAAAGTGGAGACTAGAACCTCGCTACGATCATGTGCAAGTTAAAGTAGAAGTAGAGACAGACGATGGTAGAAAATTGTTTTATCCCTTGTGTGGAAAATACAGTTCGGCAGCGAAAGCAGGTTTTTGGAGAAACCAACCTACCTATAATGCTTTTCAGGAAGATTGGATATTTGAAGATATTGATCTGACGCCTTATCTGGAAGAAGGAGCAGTTTCGCTAAATGTGCGATTTGAACTACGCGCAGATGCCAATAATCACTACGATGGCTTCTATTTAGATGATGTGAAAATTGTAGTGGATGATCCAGTTGAGACCAGTACGAAAGAGGTAAAGGAAGGTGATTTTAAATTCAAAATTCACCCAAATCCCGCTCGTCAAATCACTCAACTTAGTTTTGATAATTTTCAGGCTGATGATGAACTCTGGATGCACAATGCAGTCGGACAATTACAAGAGAAAATTGAGGTCAATCAAAAGCAGTTAGAGATTGATTTATCTAGTTGGCAGCAAGGTTTGTATCTCTTTGAGTGGCGCAGGAAAGGAAAAATTTTGAGTGTGGAGAAGTTAGTGAAGTTTTGAGTAGGTCTAAAGAGGTTTTCTATAAAATTTTGAACCGCTGTATTTGATTGACCTTATGGATTTTAGTGGAAAAAGTGCCAAAAAGGCGTTAAGAACAAAATACTGTATGAGCTAAAACCAATTGTTAGCTAAAGTCACAAGTTGACATAACCATCTAATTAAAAGTTTGAAAATCAGCTACCGAAGCGAGTTTATTTTGTTTAGTCTTTTTGACACTTTTGGAGCGTTAAGAAATACATACAGTCTTGACTTTTTGTTTCTTTTTGGTCAAGCAAAAAGAAAAATATTGTTAATCAACTGTTTGCTTTAATAAATTTTTGAAAGAAAAACTTCATTAGATTTATTCTTCATCAAAATTAGACTTTCCAGCATTTAAAAAATACGATATGAGACTATTACTTGCCTTGACCTTTCTACTATTCCAAATTCACGGTCATGCCCAACTACCCACCACAATTGATGCTCAAAAAGCAGGTTTTTCGGAAGAACGCCTAGAGCGACTTTCTGACTTTTGGGAGCAAGAAATCGAATCTGGTAAAATTCCAAGTGGCGTTTGCATGATTATCCGAAATGGCGTCATTGCACACAAAGCAACTTATGGCTACACCAATTGGACAGAAAAAACGCCCATTGAATTCGACCAAATTTTCTACATCCAGTCCATGACTAAACCAATCATTAGTGTGGCGATGATGATGCTATACGAAGAAGGTCATTTTCAGTTAAACGATCCTGTCGCCAAATACTTGCCGCAGTTCAAAAATCCACAAGTTGCTAGCTTCGAAGGAGAGGAAATGACTTTAGAAGATGCGAATAAACCGATCACGATTGCTCAGCTTTTTTCCCATACCGCTGGTTTTTCACATGGACTAGGACAAAGTCCGATTGATCAAATGTACTGGAAAGCCCTGTACGGCGGTGGGCTTCGAGCAGATCCACACAAAACGATAGCAGAACGTGTGAATTCCATGAGCGAATTGCCGTTGGTCGGACATCCAGGCGAGCAATGGTATTACAGTGCCTCTCCTGACTTATTAGCTTTGTTAATTGAGCAGTTTTCTGGTCAAACCGTAGACGAATTCTTGCGAGAACGCATTTTTGATCCTTTAGAAATGAAGGATACGGGTTATAATTTGCCTACAGAAAAAGGCAAACGCGCTGCAGGTTTGCACGCTTCCAATAATGGAAAACTGTTCTATGCACCACAGCAGACCCCTACTAGCGGAAGCACTGTTTTTGGTGGTACACATGGTCTATTTTCCACTGCCGAAGATTACTTGAAATTTGCGACGATGATGTTGCAAAAAGGCGAGTACAACGGCAAACGACTGTTGAGCAGAAAAACAGTAGAATTGATGACTGCCAATCATATCAGTGGTTTAAAAGGCAATGGAGAAGGCTTTGGGTTAGGTTTTGGTGTTCGTACTAACTTAGCAGAAGGTGGAACGCTAGGTACAGAAGGGCAATTTTACTGGAATGGCGCATTCAATACCTACTTTTTCATTGATCCAAAAGAAAATATGATTGGCGTGATGATGACGCAGCTTTGGCCGTTCAATAATTATTATAGTCGAATGTTTCGCCAAATGGTTTATCAGGCGATTGCGGATTGAAATTTGAAAATGGAAATGGGAAAGTGGAAATCTGAAAGTTGAGATAAGGTGCTCCGTGAATTCTACTGGACACTTTTTTGAATACACTCTCCAATTCCAATAAAAATCCTTTACTTTTGTGCCGATTTTTAAATCCGTATGTTGCTCATTTTGTTATTCTTTCACTGGAATAATGTATGATGAGGTCTAATTGCCCTTTTGTTTGATTTCAGATCAGCAAATCAACAATTAAACAAGTCAACAACTAATCAATCATCCACAGATCAAATTATGAATTTACACGAATATCAAGGCAAGGAATTATTAGCTAGTTATGGCGTGCCTGTGCAAGAAGGAATCGTTGCAGAGACTGTTGAAGAAGCAGTAGCGGGCTATAAGAAATTGAAAGAAGAAACAGGTTCTGATTTTGCAATCGTCAAAGCGCAAATACACGCAGGTGGACGCGGAAAAGGAGGCGGAGTGAAATTGGCAAAAAATATGGATGACCTTAAAGAGCACGCAGGCAATATTTTGGGGATGATGCTGAAAACGCCCCAGACGCCAGGTGGAATGGATGGAGAAGGAAAATTGGTGAGAAAAGTTTTGATTTCTGAGGATGCGTATAAGCCAGATTTTGATTCTTGCAAGGAATATTACGTTTCCATTTTGACGGATAGAGAGAAGAAGTGCAATGTCATCATTTATTCTACCGAGGGTGGAATGGACATCGAAGCTGTTGCAGAAGAAACGCCACATCTGGTCCACAAAGAATACATTGATCCACGATTAGGAATGCAAGGTTTCCAAGCACGTCGTGTGGCTTTCAATTTAGGTTTGAGTGGGGCGGCGTTCAAAAATATGGTGAAATTCATCTCTAAATTGTATAAAGCATACGTTGGAGCAGACGCTTCTTTAATCGAGATCAATCCTTGTATGCACAATGGGCACGATGAAATTATTGCTGTGGATACCAAATTGACTTTGGATGAAAGTGCCTTGTTCCGCCACAAAGGTTTTATTGACTGGAGAGACGTACATGAAGAAGATCCAATGGAAGTGGAAGCTGGAGAATTTGGTTTGAACTATGTCAACCTAGATGGAAATGTCGGTTGTATGGTAAACGGTGCAGGACTAGCGATGGCGACTATGGATGTGATTAAACTGTCTGGTGGAGAACCTGCGAACTTCTTGGATGTAGGAGGAACGGCAGATGCAAAACGCGTAGAACAAGCCTTCCGCATCATTTTGAAAGACCCAAAAGTGGAAGCCATTTTGATCAATATTTTTGGTGGAATTGTACGTTGCGACCGCGTGGCGAATGGAGTTGTGGAAGCCTACAAAAACATGGGCGACGAAATCAAAGTACCGATCATCGTTCGTTTGCAAGGAACGAATGCAGACATCGCAAAAACGATCATTGACGAATCTGGTTTAGCCGTAAAATCTGCAATTATCCTACAAGATGCCGCAGATTTAGTAAAAGAAGCATTGGCTTAGGAACTGTGAAATAATAAATTTACCATTTTTCATTTTCAGTAAAATCAAAGCGTATTGCAAATAGCGTGATTTTGATGAAAGTGGAAAATCTAAAAGGTAAGTTTATTATTGAACTCAGACTTATTTAACGGCAACAACTGTTTGCAATAAATACCAGTGGCTTGGAAAGGAATTCTTTTTCAAGCCATTTTTTTGTGGACATTAGTCTTAGAGTGCATTCGAGGAAATTTGTCACGCAGCGTTTGCAGAGTTTTGATTTTTAATAGTGTGCTGAAATTTGGATAAGACGAATCAATGAAGTATTAGTAAAGATGTTCAATTTAGTGGTAAGTACATTGGCTGAAAACCTTTATTTGCAGCTTCTTTCAATTGCTTTGAAGTAGCTTCTATGGTTTTTTGCATAGGTGTATAGGTTACTCCCAATTGTTCAATGGATTTGCTACTATCATAGTAATAACGTTTGGCAGACATCCTAGCCGTTTCTTTAGTAATGAATGGCTTCTTACTCATCAATTTTCCTTGTAACCATGCTCCTCGCCATGCAACTTCTTGAATCAGTGGCGTCACTTTTATGCTTGGTATTTTCCTGTCTAGAGCTGCAGCAATGGTATTCATTTGCTCTTGGTATGACCAATTTGCACCATTTATAATGTATCGTTCTGCGCTGATATCACTTTCCATCAATTGAATAGCAGCGCGTGCCACATCGCGTACATCTACAAAGCCACTTCCTCCTTGTGGATAGAATTTGAAATTATTCCAACCGTTCATAAACATCTTCCCTGTGCCTTGATTCCAAAATCCGCTTCCCAAAATGATGGATGGATTAATCATTGCGGCGTTCAAGCCCTCCGCTATACCACGCCATACTTCCATTTCTGCCAAATACTTGCTGATGGAATAATGCGATTGTCCTTTATCACCTTGCCATTCTGCTTGTTCGTCTAGGCGATTGCTCTTTTCACTGCGCCCCAAAGCGGCGATTGAACTGATGTGCACCAATTTTTCTATCCCTAAATCCAGTGCCAAATTGACTACATTGCTCGTACCTTCCACATTCACTTGATACAACCAATCTTGCTCACTGGGATCATAGGAAACTACTGCCGCACAATGATACACTTTGCTTGCTCCACGCATGGCTTCCTCTAATGCGTGTAAATCCAAAATATCGCCTTCCACCCATTCTACCTGATCTTTCACTTCTTCCACCAAAGCCATTGAACTACTGCTTCGCTTCAATGCTCGAATGGATTGTTGTCCCTGTTGAATTAAGTAACGCAAAAGATAAGAACCCAAAAAACCAGTGCTGCCTGTGATGAAAATCATATGGAGAGATTAAATTTAAATCAAGAATTCGCACACAATTAATAGACGATTGAATATTAGAGGTATCAAACTTAAAAATTCATCTATTTGGTTATCAATCTTTTGTGTTCTTTGTTCCTTTTGTGGTTCAAAAATTGGAGGTATGGTTGTTGAATATGAAACTTAACTAATTTGCCAACAATTGTGCTTTCACCTCTTCATAAAAGCTATCCACCCAAAGTTGATATTGCTCACCAGAAGGATGCAGATTATCCTCTGCGACTAAGCTGGGTTGCTCCATTCCTTTTCGTGAAATGGGGGTGATGTTGTGATACGCCACCTCATATTTTCTGGCAATGCGTTGGTTGATCTCGTTAAATTGAGCAACACCTTTGCTAATTACTTCTGAATCAGCATTTTGTCCAAATGGTGTGTAAGCATAATCTGGAATGGAAACGACAAAAACGCGCTGCTTTTTTCCATTAACAAAAGAGATTGCTTGTTGTAATAAAAACTCAAACTCTACTTCGTAAACTGATTTGGAATAGCCTCGATATTGATTGTTGACACCAATGAGCAAGGAGACCAAATCATAGACTTGATCTACATTTTCATTATCAATTCCTGCTTGCAACTCATCCGTCGTCCAACCCGTTGTCGCAATAATATAAGGCTTATCCATTTTTATGGTGTCCTCACGAAATCGAGCTGCCAATTGCATCGGAAAACGTGCCTCTTCCGCTACGCTCTCGCCAATGGTGTAAGAATCGCCTAGTGCTAAATAAGAATATTCTTTTGGAATTTCTGTCTCCTTCATGTTTGATATGCTGTTGTCTTTGCTGCTGCAAGATAGAAAGAGCAAAAACAAGAATAGAAAACGCATGGACAAATATTTTTTCGTGAATGTCATCTACAACATTGTGGAGAAAAATTAGTTTTGCATTCATTTTGTTAACAGTGCAGGCTCGAATTTTAGGAAAACATTATGAAGTCTTAACATACTTTTAGGAGACTTAAATGGGTTATGCTAGTCTAATGAATTGAACACATTAATGCAATCGCTAAATTTTATAAAAAAGAGTACTATGAAATTATCAAAGATTTTTTTCGCCCTAGCTTTCGTTTTATTTGGAACACTTGCCATTGCGCAAAGTAGTCAACAAGCAGCTATGGAAGAAGTCGGTTTGACAGAAGAGGAAATGGAGCAAGTGAAAGCTGCTGACAAGGAGTATAAGACGGCTATAAAGGCAATGCATAAAAACAAAGAATTGAGTGGTCAGGAGAAAGGAGCGCAAACTAAAGAGTTGAAAGAAAAGCGCAAATCAAAAGTAGCAGAGATTATGGGAGAGGAGCGTTATGCGCAATTCAAAGCCTTGACTGTAGAGAAAAGAACAGCGAAGAAGGGACAAAGAGATGCTGCCATGGCAGAACTAGAATTGAGCGAGGAGCAAGAAGCGAAGTTGAAAGAAATCAAAAGTAAATATCAAAAAGAGGCTTTGTCTTTGCGTATGGATAAGAGCATGAATGTAGAAGACAAAAGAGCTAAAGCAAAAGAGTTGAGAAAGGCACAAGCTGCGGATATGAAAGCCGTTTTGACGCCTGAGCAATTTACTAAATACCAAGAAATGAAAAAAGAGCAAAGAGCGCAAAGAAGACAGTAAAATCAGTTCTTCTTTCCTCCTTTGAAAACGCATGGAAGCAATATTGTTTTCATGCGTTTTCTTACCAAAAAACGAACATATCCAATATCCAGTTGCTTCTATTTGTAACAAATTTTGTTACCATTTTCTGAGTTTAGAGTCTCAATAAAAAACAAAAGTGAAAACAGATACTTCACTTACACAGAAAGAGCTACTCAGATTACTTTTCACGACACAAGTTTGATTGATACTATTGAGCCATTCAACTCATATCAATATAATTATTTACGCACATTAATATCATTTATCAAAACCCGAATTGGTTATTATGAAAAATTTGAATTTAAATTTTATTGCCCTATTTGCCTTTGTTGCTTTACTATTCACGGCTTGTGAAGAAGACATTATTGATCCTGGCACTGGTGGTGGAGACGGTACTCCTCCAAGCATCGCTTTGGTGGACGAAGCAGGTTTCATTGCTGCAGATGGCGAAATTGATCTAGGACAACCTTTGAGATTCAAAGTAAGTGCAACTAAAGGTTCTGCTGACTTGAAAACATTGACTGTTTTCGAGGATGGTTCTACTATACCTTTAGAGCGTATTAGTTTGAGTGCAAACCCAGCCTTATTCGTTGGAGCAAATACAGGCGGACAAACCTTAGAAATTGAGGTAACTCCAGACGATAAAGAGGGGGTTTATACTTATGCTTTTGAAGTAGAAGACGAAGAAGGTGAAATAGCAACTGCTTCTGTAGTTGTTACTACGATTATTCCTTTCACTGCAATTGATGCAGACATTACTGGTGCATTGTTGAACCAGGGTGGTGCAGCAGGAACGGGTGGGCTAGACCTTGACGCAGGTGAAGGAACTGGTTCTAACGATGATGCGGCAGAAATTCAAGACGAAGGAATTGACTTAGATCAAACTGCAGCGAACAACTGGAGACAACAAATCTCTGGTGCCAACGATGCAGAAGTTGTATTCATTGATGACTTAGGAAATGTAGTAGAAGGCTTGACTTTTGAAGCGGTAGAATTCAAAGAGCAAATTACAGATGCTTTTGCAATTGGTGCGGCACTAGATGGCGATGATTCCAACTGTAACTGTTCTGATTCAACGAATGGAGAGGCAGTAAGTCAGCCAGTACAAGTAGGAGATATCTTTGCTGTGAAGCGTGGTGATGTAACTTATTTACTTCTTTGTACAGCCGTAAACGTAGTTCCTGACGGCAACACAGATAGCTACGAGTTCTCTATCAAGTACTAGAAAGGTGGGATTCATGTAAAGTGAATCAAACAAAATACAGTAAAAGAGGCTTCTCATTCTAATGGGAAGCCTTTTTTAATTTTAGCTATGCAAAAGAAAAAGTCATTCTGGAGATTATTTATTTTGCTCTTATTTGCAGTGAGTGTGGTAACTTGTGTTCGTTTCTTCAAGGAAGAGGTCGGCAATTTTCTCGGAAAGATTCTTTCTCCTTCTACACCGAGAGAAGCCTTTCTAAAAAAAGCCAAACGAAATGATTGGGTTAGTCAAAATACTTTAGAAACATGGGATAGTCTATACCAATCGGCAAAACAAGACACCTTACAAATTGAGCTTCCATATCGAGAAATTTTAGCACTAAATAATACCCTACAAGAAGGCGTTCAGGCATGGCGATTCAAACTGCCTGCTGGTCGAAGAGTTTTCATTAGAGCAACCAATAGCAGTGAAAAAATCTTTGGGGATTTATACGAGATTTCTGTTGATAATATCAATGAAAAACCTAGTAATCAGCCAATTTCTTCACTAGATACCTTAATCAACCAGCTCAATATTGAGTCAGGCGATGTGCGTACTTCCAATTTGTTATTGCTCATTCAAGCAATGCCTGAAAGTGCGGTTTCTTATGATTTACAGATCATTACCCAACCCGTCATTGATTTTCCAGTAGCAGGGAAAACTGCTAAATCCATTCTCAGTTTTTGGGGCGACCCAAGAGATGGTGGGCGAAGAAAACACGAAGGCAATGATATTTTTGCGCCCCGACGAACGCCTCTTTTAGCGGTTGTAGATGGTAGAATTTCCAGTACGCGCGGCAGTAATTTGGGTGGAAAAACTATTTGGCTGCGCGATGGAGAAGGACGCGATCTTTCTTATTATTATGCGCATTTGGATAGTCAATTGGTAAGCGTTGGAGATGTGGTTCAACGTGGAGATACCATCGGACTGGTTGGAAACACAGGTAATGCGCGTTTCACACCTCCGCATTTACATTTTGGCATTTATCAATCTGGCGCAATTGATCCGTTCAACTTTCTGAATGATCCAGACCGCATGCCTCGTTCTCCGCAAGTTGCTATTGAAGAAAAGCTAAAAAAAGTACCTCAACGTGGTAGACATTATTTGCGTACTTCCCCCGAAAGAGCAGAAAATATCATTCGGCAATTGATTGCAGATGAAGAAGTTACATTACTTGGAAGCACCGCTCGTTTTTATCGAGTAAGGACGCAAAACGGAGAATTAGGCTATGTGAATTTTGATTAGGGCATCAGAAATTTACAGAAAACGAGTACACGAATAAAGCTTCTTATTGTTTTATGATACGATCAGTTGCTATGAAGTTTTCTCCTTCTACAACCAAAAAGTAAATACCTGAATTTAAGGTAGACAGATCAAGTATAGTAAACCCAAATACTTGCATTTCTTTCACCAAAGCACCCGCAATATTTCTAACGGAGATTTGGGCGTCTCCTTCCAAATTAATAGTCAATTCATCACGAATTAAAGTAGGGTAAATCTTCACATTCGATTGCTTGCTCTTTTTCGTAATAGCAATTATTTGATGTCGCTCAACGCTCCCATCAAAATCATATTGAGCCAAGCGATAGTAATGAATACCAGATTTCGCAGTTTGATCTTTGAATTCATAATACTGCCTCTCCAGACTATTTCCTGCGCCTTTCACTTTACCGATGACTTGAAATTTTTGTCCATCCTTACTTTTTTCCACTAAAAAATAGTCGTTTTCTTCTTCAGAGGCAGTTGACCATTTCAATAAAACGGAATGGTCGGATTGTAGTTGTGCGATAAAGGAGAGCAGCTCTACTGGCAAAGGTATATTGAGTCCTCCAGGAGTATCTGTTCCTTCGTCAGGATCGTTATCACCAATGACCCAATCTCCAGTCGATGGATTTCTACCAACATGGCCAGGAACGGCACTGCCATCATTACCAACAACAGGCAGAGACAAATCAGTAGCATATTCACATTCTGTATTAGTAGGTGGATTCATTTCCTCAATCAGCGCCACTCCATCTATCACTGTCCCAGGAAAAGCTGCATCCAGTGAACAATCATCATCACTATCCAAGTCATCTCCATTGCTTCCTGTGAAGTTTTTCACCAGCAAATGAGTAACATTGTCGCTGTTTTCAAAGCTCAATGAAGTTGTTTGATCAGCTGTTCCTAGAGAAAAAGAGTTCTCCGCCACCACATAAAAACCATTGGCAGGAATCGTTCCTGTTAAATCTGTAACTTCTTCTATTACGCCGCTGCTCCCACTTCCATCATCTCCAATAACGATATAAAAATAATCGCAACTGGGATCATTCAGGTCTATGGGACTACCCGTCATATTTTGTATCTCGAAATACTCATCACTATCTGCTCCTGGTTGGGCAATGCGAATTTCCGAAATTCGGAGTTGACCAAAAGATAAAAAGGTAAACAAAAGTGCACTGAGAAATAGTATAATTCTTTTCATGAGGAATCAATTTAGCCTAAGTAAGTATGTTGAATGCTGTTGAAGATCAAGTGTAAAGATAAAAACACCTATTAATAATTTTTAATCCGCAATCATTGACCAAATAACATCACTACCGAACACCTCCTTTTCGGAGTGGGTTTTATTGATGAAACGATCAATAATTCGCTATGGAAAACATAAAGAAACAAGGCTTTTTGAAACGTATATTTTCTTTCGTACAAGAGCTGTTCACCGAATTTGGACAGGATAATGCAGTGACTTTGGCCGCGGCTCTATCCTATTATACTGTTTTTTCAATTGCGCCGCTTTTGGTCATCGTGCTGGCAGTCACCAGTTTTTTCTTAGGCGCAGAAGCTGTACAAGGGCAACTGTACGAGCAATTGGGTGGATTGCTAGGGAAAGAGACAGCGATCCAATTGCAAGAAGTCGTCAAAAACGCTTACGTTAGTGGGCAATCTGTGTTTGCAACGATTATAAGTGTTGGGGCTTTGCTCTTCAGTGCAACTGCCGTGGTTGGACAATTGAAAAGTGCAATCAATACGGCATGGAATATTAAGGAAGATCCACAAAAAAGTGGTGTCCTTGCCTACATTAAAAATCGCTTGCTTTCCTTGACTTTTATTCTTGGTCTAGGATTCATTTTTCTCGTTTCCCTAGGACTCAATTCTGTTGCTGCCTTCTTTTCAGATGAAATCATTAAGTTATTTCCTTTCTTAGACAGAGGACTTACCGTAGTCATGCCGCTTGTCGTTTCTGGAGTCATTACTTTAACCCTCTTTAGCCTATTATTTAAATATCTGCCAGATGCGATCATTAAATGGAAAGATGTTTTTGCAGGTGCAGTTTTCACGACAATTCTCTTCATCGCAGGAAAATACTTAATTGGGTTTTACATTGGAAACAGCAACGCTACCTCTACTTTTGGCGGTGCAGGTGCACTAGCATCTATGATGCTTTGGGTATATTACAGTGCGATGATTTTGATACTGGGTGCAGAATTTATTCAAGTTTGGGCGAGAAGACGGGAGACCCGTATCTTGCCTAATAAAAACTCAATCAAGTACGTGTACGAAAAGGCAAAAGTATCTTAAAGGGTTCTTGGATATGCGACTGATGTTTTGGTTCTTGTGGTTTGTAGATTTAAAGAATGTAAACATGATTAAACGCATTGTCAAACTTACCTTTCAAGAAGAAAAAATTCCTGATTTTTTAGAAATATTTGAAGCCAGCAAAAAGCGAATATGCGCTTTTGAGGGTTGTGAGCATCTAGAGCTTTGGCGAGCTAAGCAGCCTTCCAATGTGCTATTTACATATAGTTACTGGCAAAGCGAAGAAGCACTAAACAACTACCGCAAATCTGATTTTTTTGCAGCAACTTGGCATAAGACAAAAGCTCTTTTTGCAGAACGTGCAAAGGCGTGGAGCGTCGAAATGATAGAATAAAAAAGCAATCTAACTACAAAGTCAGATTGCCACTAATAAACAAGATTTCTAAAAAGACTCAAAAAAAGAAGGCATCTAAATGAATACAAACAACTACTCAATAGGAATGACTCCCATCCAAGGAATGATGCCTCCTTACCAATTATTACAACAACTTTAGGCTCTTCAATTTCAATAAGATTCTTTTGAAAAGAAATACTATTAAATGAGGAATTCAATTATTGGGAATACTACTTTTGATTATTGATACAATAGCTTTACTATCAAGCTGACAAAATTCAAAGTTTTTGGTTTTAAGAATGATGTTATTTTTCTAATTTATTTTTAATTGTTTGATAATCAAATATTTAATTGCCTGTATGGATTATTTTTTGCTTTTTAAAAACAAAAGATGATCTTTGTTGTATTATTTATGAAAGTAATACTATCATAAATTTAATGAGTAAAACTATCTGATCTATGACTACTAATGATTTTTCTCGCCAGTTCAGTGCTATGGAGCATCTGCTAAAGGCTTTTGCTTTAAAACTATGTAGCGATTTCAATGATGCGGAAGATTTGTTTCAAGAGACTGCTTATCGTGCTTTCAAGTACCGAAATATGTTTCGAGATGAAACCAACTTGAAAGCATGGGTGATGACAATTATGAGAAATATTTTTATAAATGATTACCGAAAAAGAAAAAAGAATCGAACTTTGTCCGATTGGACGAATACTGATTACCTAGTCAACTCTGGTACTCATACAACAGGAAATTCAGGAGAGGTGAACATGGCAGTGGAGGAAATTCAAGGTGTCATTTCTAAGCTTGATGATACTATTGGAACACCTTTCAGAATGCGTTCCATGGGGTATAAGTACCAAGAGATTGCAGACCAGTTGGGGTTGCCACTTGGAACTGTGAAAAGTAGAATTTTTTTAGCGCGAAAAGAATTACAGCGCAACTTGACTAGAGTAGCCTAGGAATAGGTCTAAACAATCGAAAAACTAAGAAACAGTGATTTGATTTCTGAATAAAGGTTCACTCAAATCAACGAACCAACCGTTAAACAAATTAAAGATGGCACAGATCAATATATCATTAAATGTAAGTGAGCGACTATTTTTGAGGGATCCTCAGCAAACAGATTTGGGGAAGCGCATGGTGCGGAATGGCATTTTATTGATTGACGAAATTGGATTTGATGCCTTCACTTTCAAAAAACTAGCGAGCAGGATTAAGTCTACAGAAGCCTCGGTTTATCGCTATTTCGAGAATAAGCATTTTTTCTTTGTATACTTAGTCAATTGGTATTGGGAATGGACGAGTTTTAGAATCAGTTTCAACACAATGAACATCCCAAACGCCAAAGAAAAGCTGAGCAAAATCATAGATACCATAGTAGATACTTCTCAAAAACGTGCTTCCATTGACTTCGTAAATACAGACGTATTGCATCGTATCGTTGTGACCGAAGGAACGAAAGCCTACCACGGAAAATACGTAGATAAAGAAAACAAAATGGGCTTTTTTCTTTCCTATAAAGCCTTATGCAAAAAAATTGCAGACATTATTTTGGAAGTGCGCGACGATTATCCTTATCCAAAAGCACTTGCCAGCACTATCATCGAAACTGCTAATAATAACATTTACTTTGTAGAGCATCTCCCTCGTCTTACCGATGTGAAGGAAGGTCCAAACTTTCATCAAGAAATCGTACAGATGCTAGAAAGTATGGTTTTCAAAATTTTGGAAACTAAGCAACCTAAAGGAAGTGCCAAACAAGACGAACCAAGCGAAGCGCAATCAAGACGATAAAATTAAAATCTTCTTTCTAAGAAATTTTATATCTTTATGTAGTATTTACTCCAAATAATAGTTTGGACACTACATTTTGATCGCTTATGATATTGTTGCTCTACATAGCAATTTCGTACATTGGGGTATGCTTAATTTTCTATTCTTTTCAGCATTACTTCTTCTTCCGTCCTGAATTATTGCCTGCGCACTTTCAGTACAAATATCCTTTTCCGTTTGATGAAGTCCACTTTGATATGGAAGATGGTGGTTACATCAATGGTATTCATTTTAAAGTTCCCAATTCTAAAGGCGTCATTTGTTATTTCAAGGGCAACTCAAGGAGTGTGAAAGGTTGGGGGAAATTCGCAAAAGACTTTGTGGGTAAGGGGTATGACTTTTTTATGATTGACTATCGAGGCTTTGGGAAAAGCAAAGGGAAGCGAACGGAAGCGACGCTTTACAATGATGCACAGACGGTTTATAAATGGTTATTGACACAATACAGTGAAGAAAATATTGTCGTTTATGGTCGCTCTATGGGAAGTGGAATTGCAGCGCGAATTGCTTCTTGGAATCGTCCTAAAATGTTGATTTTGGACTCGCCTTACTACAGTTTTTTGTACCAAGTAAAACGCTACGGATTTTGGGTGCCGCTGTCCTTATTGCTGCGCTATCAAATTCGGACAGACCGCTACCTCAAAAAAGTAAACTGTCCTATTTTTTTAATTCATGGCACTAAAGATCGCCTAATTTCTTTCAAACAAAGCCAACTATTAGCAAAAGTCAATCCTTCAAAAACGAAACTTTTCGCTATCGAAGGTGGTGGACACAATGACCTACCAACTTTCGCAGAATATCACGATTATTTGTACGATATTCTAAACGAAGAAGCCATTCTTGCTAGAATGGAACAACGATCCTATGGCATGGTAGCGTAGGCTTATTTTTGGTGGTAGCCATCAACTTATCTCACTGAACTAAGTACCAACGTTGAGCATCAAATCTCTACGATCTCTGCGTGAGACACTTTTGAACAAACTCAAGTTTTATCAAGCAAAGTACTACGAAACTTCTAACACACTCACTGTTGGTAGTGGTTTGTTTATTGTTTTTGCCTGCCAAAATGAAGACTCCAATAAGTGGTGTTTCCAGTGATTTAGGACTAAGCTGGACAAGCGTCTTAATGAAGAATTAGTCAATGTTGAAATTACTAGGCAGTTTTATCTTGGCTGAGCACAGGAATGAATTGGACGGTATTTGTAAGCTAAATGAGCAGCTAAAAAAAGGCTTACCGAGTGTGAAGTGTTCAGTAAGCCTTTTTAATTTTAGTCGATCAAGAATATTAACCAAACATCTTGCCGATGCCGCCTAACTTATCCTTCAACATTCCTTTCGCTATATCGCCAGCCATACCGCCAAGGTCTAATTTTGACATCAAGTCATCTTTTTTCACTTCGCCACCGCCGCCAAGGAAATTACTTGCGCTGCTGACGATGCTATTCATTCCTGTACCTGCCACCATACCCGCTACGGATTCTGGCAAACCCAATTTGGATAAGATATTTTGAAGGAACATTCCTTTGATTTTATCAAACAAAGAGTTGCTCTGCAAAGCATCGCCGCTGCTGTTCAACATTCCCAAAATACCGCTGATATTTCCAGATTTTACTTCATCCATCAAACCTGTTTGCATGGTATCTTGAGCGATCGGTAATACTGCTTTTGCTTGTTCTAAATTGATTCCAGTTTTTTCTGTCAAGCTGCTCACTACGTCTCCGCCAATAGAGTCAAATAATTTATCCAACATAAGATTAGGATTTTATAAGTGAGAAGAAATGAATCTCCTCTGAGTGTTAAAAAAAGTCAATCGCATTGACATTACATTTTACTAGACGAAAAATGTGAGTCAACTATTTTATGACCCGATGATTTTATGTTAGTCACAATCTAACTCTGCTAAATCTTCTTCTGTTTCTTCGATTGCAGTATTGTACAAATCTTCTTGTCCAACCAACTTAGCGCAATCTTGTAATTCCGTAGCAGATTCTAAATAAAAGTTGGCAGCTTCTTTGTACGCTTTACAATTTTCGGGAGAAGGATCGTCGCTATACTTGAAAGCGGCTTCATTGAGCGCGACCAACTCTGTGGATAGTGCTGTTGCCAGATCAAAATTTTGGATGGCACAATTGAGTGCTTCTTTGCCTTTGTCGCAAGCGGCGAATGTGCCAATAAGAACAACAACTAACAAGGTTTTTGTAATAGACTGAATCATAATAGTGTTTTTTTGCAAAGGTAAAAAATGCAACTTGATGTTTGGACTGTGAAAATAGGGACGCTACTTTTATGTTTATGCCATAAATGATTTCATCGCCAGAACATTCGCAAGAAACTATTAGTTTTAGCTCCGATGTTCATCTTGAATCCAGCGTAACGAAAGTTTATCTAAATTCTGAGAAACGAGAAAAGCCTTAGCTTTTCGAGCTTTAAAAAAAATACTCGCCGCCGTTTTTGACGGCGGCGGATAGGGTGTTGAGGAAGAAAAACGGTTTCTTCACAACCGCTTTTCTTCCTCAAATTCCTTTGCTTTAAAATTATAAAAAATATAGTTTACAGTGTAGGCAACTATGTGATAAGTAAATAGTTACGAAAAATTTATCAATGACAAACGAACGCAACATCTCTCCCAACACCACTCAAGCACTAACTGGCATTGAACTAAAAGAACCCGCAAATTACGCAGCAGGTGCATTGGGCGTGAAAGTTGCACTCGATCATGCCATTGGAGAAATGGGTTTAGCGAGAGCAATGAAAATGCTCGCCAAAATGAATCAAAAAGATGGATTCGATTGTCCAGGCTGCGCTTGGCCAGATCCTGATGATAAGCGTTCGTTATTTGCAGAATATTGCGAAAATGGAGCAAAAGCACTCGCAGAAGAAGCGACTCGAAAACGCGTGACACCTGAATTCTTTGCCAAATACCCCATCGAGGAACTCTCCACTTGGTCAGACTATGAAATTGGGAAAAGCGGACGGATCACCCATCCGATGGTGTTGCGCGAAGGAAGCTTGCACTATGAGCCAATCGAATGGGAAGCAGCCTATCAAATAATTGCTGAACAACTTCACGCGTTAGACAATCCAAATGAAGCAACTTTCTACACGTCTGGTCGATCTAGCAATGAAGCAGCGTATATGTACGGTTTATTCGCCAGAGCTTTTGGGACGAATAACCTACCCGATTGCTCGAATATGTGTCACGAATCAAGTGGTGTAGGCTTGGGAGAGACTTTGGGTATTGGAAAAGGCTCAGTAGTTTTAGAAGACTTGCATAAAGCAGAAGTAATCGTGGTAATAGGTCAAAATCCTGGAACGAATCATCCAAGAATGTTGTCAGCCTTGCAAGAATGCAAACTGAATGGTGGAAAAGTAATCACCATCAATCCATTGAAGGAAGCAGGTTTAGAACGCTTCAAAAATCCACAGCGTGTACAAGATTACTTCAATGGTGGAACAGCTATTACCGACGTTTTTCTACAAGTAAAAATCAATCAAGATGTGCCATTACTGAAAGCAATCATGAAAAAATTGAAGCAGTTGGACGCAGTAAGTGGCGACGTTTTCGATCATGAATTTATTGCTGAAAAAACGCAAGGCTACGAAGCTCTTTTGGCAGATTTAGAGCAGTATGATTTGCAAGAATTAATCGCGCGATCAGGTGTTTCAGAAAAAGATATTGATAAGGCAGTTGCTTTGCTTGCTGCTTCTAAGAAAATCATCATTTGTTGGGCAATGGGCTTGACGCAACATAAAAATGGTGTTGCCAATATTAAAGAATGTGTCAATTTATTGCTTTTAAAAGGAAGTATTGGCAAAAAAGGCGCAGGTACTTGCCCTGTGCGTGGACATAGCAATGTACAAGGTGATCGAAGTGTTGGAATTTTTCATAAAATATCAGAAGCTTCGGTGGAAGCGATTCGGAAGGTACATGGATTTGAGCCTGCCACTCAAGAGGGCTTCGACGTGGTTGATTCCATTCAAGCCATGCACGAAGGACGCGCAAAAGTGATCGTTTCCTTAGGTGGAAATTTGTTGATGGCAGTTTCGGATACCAACTATGCAGCACAAGCCTTCCGCAATTGTAATTTGACGGTTTCGATTAGTACCAAATTGAATCGAACGCATCTTGTACCAGGCAAAATTTCCCTGATTTTACCAACTTTAGGACGTTCAGAAAAAGATTTGAATGGTGGAAAAGAGCGCAAAGTTAGCGTAGAGAACAGTGTTGGAAAAGTGCATTTATCCAAAGGTGATTTAGAACCTGCTTCCCCGCATTTGCGTAGTGAGCCAGATATTGTTTTGGAAATAGCAGATTCGTATTTCAGAGATAATCATGCAGTAGATTGGTTGTCCTATCGTGCCAATTATGCCTTGATTCGAGAAAAAATTGGTCAAACCAAAGCAGGTTTTGAAAACTACAACGAACGCGTAAATCAGGACAGCGGATTTTACTTACCCAACAACGCACGGGAAGGCGATTTCTCTAAATTACCTAATGGTCGTGCGCAATTCAGCGTCAACGCCTTGCCCGATCATCAATTGAAAGCAGACGAATTTTTACTTATGTCCATTCGTTCCCACGATCAATACAACACAACGATTTACGGCTTAGATGATCGTTATCGAGGAGTTTATAATGAGCGACGTGTTGTTTTTATGAATGAAGCAGATATGCAAGCGCAAGGCTTGAAAAAATTGGAACTCATCAATTTGATTAGTGAATATGATGGCATCATTCGTGAAGCGAAAAAATTCCATGTTGTGCCTTATGACATTCCTAAAGGCAATCTCGCTTGCTATTTTCCAGAAGGCAATGAAGTCGTACCGATTAATCATTTTGCAGACGAGAGTCGGACGCCGATTTCTAAGTCGGTGGTGGTGCGAGTAAATAGATACACCAGTACTTAGTGTAGATATGTCATATTTCTTATTAATTGAAATAAGTGTTAAGGCATAACAGACTACTTTTGAGCAAAGGCTAAATATGACATATCTCATTCGCAGTTAGAAAATTTCCGCTTTTTATGATTTTTTCAGAACTTTATCGACTACTGACAAGGTTTTATGAATATGGCAAATGACTTCAAGCATAAGATTAGACGATTAGAGCTAGAAAATTTCACTTGTTTTTCTAAAGTGGAGCTAGATTTTTCGTTGGGTATCAATGTTTTCATTGGAGAAAATGGAACGGGGAAGACACATTTGTTGAAAGGGTTGTATTTTCTAAGATATGCTAGTGAATATGGCTCAAGAAATGAAAATTCTAATCTCAATGAATTATTTGGGCTAAGATTTCACAACAATCAACTTGTTCGCAATAACCAAGATGAATCTAATATCATTTACCATCATGACGATGAATTGATCGAAGCTAAGATTAATTTCAAAAGAACAAATCCCGATGTAAGTGGCTTATTCTCTAACCTTAACACTTCACAAAATTCAAATTCATCAAAAAGATTAGAAAGCATAAAGCATATTTTTCTTCCCGTCCAAGAAATGCTCTCTTGGTATAAAGGATTCAGTGTTCTTTATCGGCAACGTTTTATAAGCTTTGATCGAACGTATTTAGATTTAGCAGATGCACTAGGATTAGCAGAATTTAGAGATAAAAACTTCAATGGAATTGCACCTCTACTCTCTATGATAGAAGAGGCGATTGGTGGAACTGTGGAATTGGGAGAAGATGATAATTTCTACATTGTTTTTAAAGAGAACCAAAGAAGAAATCAAGCTACGGTGGTCGCTACAGGAATCAATAAATTAGCACAGATTTTAAGGTTAATTCACAATGGTTCTTTGGATAAAAATACGGTACTTTTTTGGGATGAACCTACCGCCAATCTCAATCCAAAATATATTAAAACCGTTGCTAAATTCTTACAAGCTCTAGCCAATGCAGGTTGTCAAATATTTATTTCTACACACGACTATTTGCTTACTCAACTATTGTCTTTAACGTCAGAATACAAGAATGACGAATCAGATCTTCCAAACATAAAATTCTTTGCACTTTATCACACTGATGATGGCACAAAAATAGAAACAGGCAATACTTTGGCGGATATAGAACATGATAGTATCGTAGAAGAATACGCCAAAGTATATGATTTAGAGCAACAACTGTTCAGTGAAACCCTAATAACAAAAGCATGATATTTGAAGAAAGCCGCTTGCAATTTGAATTTGATGAAACGGCTTGGAAACAAGTCGTTCATTACGACCAAGAAAAAGATTATGGCAAACTCAAAAACAGTATAAAAAATACCAAAGGAGTTGATTTCATTGGTATTCAACTAGATCAGCATTTGGTTTTAATGGAGGTGAAAAATTTTCGAGAAGACGAAAAACTCCTCAAGGAAAAACTGCTCCAAAGTGATGAATTGCTCAACGGTTTTGCGCAAAAAATCAGAGATACGCTACCAGGGATGTTAGCAAGCGCTAGGAATTCAACTCACAAAAGAGATTTTTATAAAGACTGCATCACCATTATTGAAAACATAGAGAAAAGAGTAGATGCTGTCTTTTGGCTTGAACCTCATCCTGAAATGCTAATTTCTGATAGCAGGAAAAAGGCAACTTTACAAGTGTTAAGTAGAAAGCTCAAAAAGAAATTGAAATGGCTGACAGGAAGAGTTTTGATCATAAGTGAAACTGAAAATCCATATCCAATCATTGTGAAACCAATTTAGTTCATAAAATGTCCATCAAAGAAGACCTTCTCCACTACATCTGGCGCACTAAACGCTTTGAACTTTCGAACTTACAAACGACAGAAGGAGAACCCATCGAAGTGCAAGATTTTGGGCAACACAATCCTAACGCAGGTCCAGATTTTTTGAACGCGAAGGTCAGAATTGGAGGAACTTTGTGGGCAGGCAATGTAGAAATGCACGTTCGTTCTTCGGACTGGATGAAGCACCAACATAACAAAGATCGGGCATATGATAATGTAATTTTACACGTTGTACTGGAAGAAGATTTGGTTATTTATCGAGGAACGGCAGAACGCATTCCTTGCTTAGAGCTCCGCAAACTGATTCCACTTCGATTAGCGAATACCTACCAAAAATTAAAGCACAATGAATATTGGATCCCTTGTCAGCATCACTTTTTTGAAGTGAATGACATGACCAAAAATATGTGGCTCGATCGCATGATGGTGGAACGCTTGGAGCAGAAAACTAAGATGATTGAGCTAGAATTGGCGAGGAACAATAATGATTGGGAAGAAACTTTCTATTGGTTCTTGGCACGAAATTTTGGTGTAAAAGTGAACGCCGAACCTTTTGAATGGTTGGCGAAGTCTTTGCCGCTCAATATCTTAGCAAAGCACAAAAATAATTTGCACCAAGTAGAAGCCTTATTGTTTGGACAGGCCTCGCTGCTCAATAAAACCTTAGAAGACGAATATCCCAAAAGTCTTTTGAAAGAATACGAATTCCTCAAGAAAAAACATCGCTTACAGCCCATCGCAGGAGTTGCTTGGAAATTCTTACGCTTGCGACCTGCCAATTTCCCAACTATTCGTATAGCGCAATTTGCGACACTCATTCATCAATCTGTTCACCTCTTTTCTAAAATTTTAGAAGCCGAAACCATCGAACAAATCGAAGGTTTGTTCCGAGTCAATTTAAGTGATTATTGGCTGACACATTATGTCTTTGATAAGCCTTCAGCCGAACGTAATAAATCCTTAGGTCGCTCGACGATTCATTTGCTTATCATTAATACCATTGCGCCTTTCTTATTTTTCTATGGTTCACAACGCGGCGTTAAAGAGCAATGCGATAAAGCCCTTCGATTGTTGGAACATTTGCCACCTGAAAGCAATCAAATCATTTCAGGTTGGAAACAATTGGGGATGAGTCCAAGATCGGCTTATGATACGCAAGCCTTGATTCAATTGAAAAACAACTTTTGCAATGCGAATGCTTGTTTAGATTGTGCAGTGGGGAATGCGATTTTGAAGTAATTTATAAATAAGTTCTACCTTAGCGATCTCCTCTCCTCCGAATGGATTCATTCATCATCTAGTTACATAAATTACTATAACATGAAACAGTTACTGTCTTTATTTACAGTGCTCTTGTTTTGCCATACTTTAATGGCGCAAGGCACAAGCATTGACCAAAAAGCTGACGAAATTGAAGCCAAAGTTATTGAATGGCGACGCGATTTACATCAATATCCAGAGCTCTCCAATCGAGAATTTGAAACCGCAAAGAAAATAGAAGCGCATTTGCGGAAGTTAGGTTTAGAAGTGAAAACAGGTATTGCACACACAGGAGTTGTCGGAATCTTAAAGGGTGGAAAAGCTGGACCAACAGTTGCGCTTCGAGCAGATATGGATGCCTTACCTGTGAAAGAACGCGTGGATATTCCTTTTGCCTCTAAAGTGACTTCTACTTATTTAGGACAAGAAGTCGGAGTGATGCACGCTTGCGGACACGATACACACGTTGCTATGTTGATGGGTGCAGCAGAAATTTTGACGGGCATGAAAGAAGAACTGAAAGGCAATGTAGTTTTCATTTTTCAACCAGCGGAAGAAGGTGCGCCTCCAGGAGAAGAAGGTGGTGCAGAGTTGATGGTAAAGGAAGGTTTAGTTAAAGAAGTGGGCGCAGATGTATTTTTTGGATTGCATATTTCCTCGGGTTTGGAAGTGAATAAAATTCGTTACAAACCAGGTGGCGCGATGGCAGCAGCAGATCGTTTTGTCATCAAAGTGAATGGTAAACAAACGCATGGTTCACGTCCTTGGGGAGGTGTAGATCCAATTGTAGTTTCTGCACAAATCATCAATGGTTTGCAGACGATTATTAGTCGGCAATCAGATTTGACGAACGAGGCAGCCGTCATCACCGTAGGAAAAATTCAAGGTGGTGTGCGGAACAACATCATTCCTGAGTCTTGCGAAATGATTGGTACAATTCGCACCTTGGACACAGCGATGCAGCGCATCATCCACGAAAAAATTCGATTGACCGCAACGAAAATTGCAGAGAGTGCAGGCGCGACGGCGGAAGTAGATATTCAAATTGGCTATCCAGTGACTTACAATAATCCTGAACTAACACGCATGATGCTGCCAACACTTTTTGAGACTGCTGGTGAAGAGAATGTGTTGATTTCACCTGCCATCACGGGTGCGGAAGATTTCTCCTTCTTTGCTAGAGAAGCACCTGGTCTATTTTTGTTTTTAGGAGGAAAACCCAAGGATGTCAGCATCTTTGATGCTGCGCCACATCATACGCCTGATTTTTACATTGATGAAAGCGGAATGAAACTAGGCGTAAAAAGTCTTTGTAATCTGACTTTGGATTATATGAAGATGAAGGCAAAGGAAAATGAGAAAGAATGATGCTCAATAGCTTCGTTTCTTTTACAATCAATATAAAATACACTATATACTGCATTAATTCTTGATGATGTATCATCGCGATACGATACGCTTGTCAAATTGCAAGGGCTAGTTGTTCGAGGGAATAATTGGCTCTTGTATTTTTGGCAAATGTGATGAGCGTAATAGCATCGCGGAAACATTTCGCAACGGTCAACATCGTCAACTTTTGCTAAAATAAATCCTCTTCCACTAACTCACAAATAATATGTCCTAACAAAATATGCGCTTCTTGAATGCGTGGTGTATCCTCCGAAGGAACATTGAGCAATAAGTCGCAATGCTCTGCCAATTTGCCACCCGTACTTCCAGTCAAAGCAATAGTCTTCATACCTTGCTCTTTCGCTTGTAAAAGCGCATTTAGCACATTTTGAGAATTGCCAGAAGTGGAAATACAAAACAATAAATCCCCTTCACGACCCATTGCTTGTACATTGCGTGCATAGACGTCTTCAAAGGAATAATCATTGCAAACGGCGGTAAAAAAAGAAGTATTCACATGAAGTGCTTCTGCAAAAAGTGGTGGACGATCTTTGTAGAAACGTCCTGAAAATTCTGCTGCTAAGTGTTGAGCATCGGCGGCACTTCCACCGTTGCCGCAGAAAAGGAGTTTTCCATCCGTACTGAAGGTTTTGATGCTCCAATTGACCGCAGTTTCTAGCTTTTCTAATAAAATTTGATCGGTTAGAATGGACTGTTTAAGGTCAATATTGGCTTGAATTATACTTTTTGTACGTTTTTGAAATGACATTAATTATAAGATTGGAATAGAATTTCTGCCAAAATAGGACTGTTCTAGCCTGACTTCCGACAGAAAATTTCATTTTCGTTCTGATCTCTGACTTCTTTTAAATTTTTCCCTTATCCATCTCCTTCACCGCATAATCCACCGCACGCATTGTCAAGGCCATAAATGTCAAAGAAGGATTTTGAGTAGAGACAGAAGTCATGCACGCACCGTCGGTCACGAAGACATTTTGGCAAGCATGGAGTTGATTCCATTTGTTGAGCAATGAAGTTTTTGGATCGTTGCCCATACGCACACCACCCATTTCGTGAATGTCTAAACCAGGAGCTTGTTTCGTATCACCTGTTTTGATATTCGTGAAGCCCGCTTTTTTGTACATATCCGTCATCTGCTCATGAAAGTCTGCGATCATTTTTTCATCATTCTCGTCATAGTCAATATTCGTCTGAATAATTGGAATCCCCCACTCGTCGGTTTTGTCCGGACTTAGGGAAATAAAATTACTTTCCTTTGGAATAGTCTCGCCCATCATATGTGAGCCAACGCGCCAAGGTCCAAACTGATCGGTATCTAACAGTCCATCTCGTAGTTCTGCTCCTACGCCTGTTGCCTCTATATCGCGATTGCGACTACCATTAAAACCAGCAGCGTAACCCCTCAAGAAGTCGGTTTCTTGCTTATACACATTTCGGAATCGAGGAATGTAGCCACTGGTTGGTCTGCCACCTCTGGTGCGGAACTCTTTGTGTCCATCGTGTTGTGCAGAGATTCTACCTCGGTAGTTGTGGAAGGCAACGTATTTTCCAAGCAGTCCACTGTCATTGCCCAATCCATTTGGAAAACGACTGGATTTGGAGTTGAGTAAAATGGCATTAGTATTAAAAGTAGCGGCGTTAACGAAGACAATCTTTGCGTGATAAGTGGTCGTTTCTTTGGTGTTTGCATCAATGACTTGCACGCCCGTCGCGCGATTTTCTTTTTCATCAAAAACGATGGAATGTACCACAGAGTGAGGACGTAGCGTTAAATTCCCGGTTTTCATTGCCCAAGGAATAAGCGTAGAATTGGCATTGAAATAACCGCCAAAAGGACAACCGCGCTGGCAAAGATTTCTTGCTTGACAAAGCACTCGACCTTGTTTAATGTAGATTTCTCGACTTTCAGTAACGTGTGCGCAGCGACCATAAATGACGTGCCGATTCTCGTAGTTTTCCGCCAACACTTTTTTGAAATAATCTTCTACACAATTCAGACCAAATGATCTTAAAAACTCCCCATCAGGCAGTACATCTAATCCATCTTTTTCACCAGATACTCCAATGAAGCGCTCCACTTGAGTGTACCAAGGTTCTAAATCTTTATATCGAATTGGCCAATCTACGGCAAATCCATCTCGTGCAGGCCCTTCAAAATCGTAGTCGCTCCAACGTTGTACTTGCCTTGCCCACATGATGGATTTTCCACCTACTTGATAGCCTCGAATCCAATCAAAAGGCTTGGTCTGTTCGTAAGGGTGGTCGGTATCTTTTACGAAAAAGTGCATCGCATCTTCCTTGAAAGCATAGCAGCGACTAATGACTGGATTTTTTTCTTGAATGTTCTGCGGTACGCGCCCTCGCAATTTGAATTCCCAAGGCTGCATATTAGTCGTCGGATAATCTTTGATGTGTTCTACATTTCTTCCACGTTCTAGCAGTAAAGTTTTTAAACCTTTATCACACAACTCCTTAGCAGCATAAGAACCTGTCATACCTGCTCCAATTACGATGGCATCAAAATGGTGATCAGTATTGTTGGACATATCTTCGTATTTGTTGGTTTGGCATCGCTAGAGTATGAAAGATATGCCAAAAATAGGGAATAAATCTGGGATGAAAGTATCCTGTTATTTATGGTGTGCATAACAAATTGTACAAGTACCTAAAGTACTTACTATGAGCGACTTGTTTTGGAATTGAATGGACGTCGAGTCCATCCAATTCCATCAAGGTTTCTTAAGGACAAAAAATGGCTAAAAAGCCATTTTTTGTCCTTAAGAAACCTTGATCAACTCATGGCGGTTCGACCACGTCTGCCTCAGGCTGATGCCGCCATGAGTTGACAAAAGCAGAGAACAGAGTCTTTGTTACTTCAAACCTTCTGTAAAAGTGCAATTTGTTATACACAAATATTTATGAACCCAACTTAATGTATTTTTGTGTAATCACTTATCAATGTTCCACACTATAATCGTCAAAATACCGCCATAATTTTTCTTCTAAGTTCAAGGAAGTTTCTATTCGGTAGCGGTAGTTTCTTACCATTGTCGAGTCTTCACCGAAGTTATAATTTCTGCGAATGTATTTTTTTAGCAAAATAGTATCCTTTTTGCTGAATGAAGTGATTCTAATTTCATCGTGAAAAATGCTGTCTATTTCAAAATGAAATCTCTCAATTTGACTAGAAAATTTTTCTAACACAGCACTAGAAACAGGTATAGAATCTCTTAATGGATAGTCTTGATGAGCATAATGAGTGTAAGAAACTGTATCAATTGGAAAGGAAAATATGCGTTCTGCCACAAACCATTTTTCTCCATAAATATCAATACCATAGTCTATATAAAAATACTCTTCCTCGTATCTAAGAGCAGGGGATTGATGTTCCCGAAAAATATAATCACAACCATCTTCATATAGTCTATCTACACTAACTCTCAGCAAATCATCAAATGGGTCATAAGTTGGTTCGAGTTCTACTCGAAATAAGAAGAAGAGATAAGCAAAAATGACCAATAAAATGAAGTAATTGAATCTTGAATAGTCCACAATATGAAGATGCGAAAAGTGCGAGTTTTGTTGTGAATTGGCTACTGTAGAAGCTAAGTGAATTGAAATTTTGCTTTGTTTCTTGGCGCGCCTTCCAGCGCGCAGAGACTTTGGTGGAGAGAGCGAGATTAT
>JBCDFY010000040.1:0-36694 GCA_039176995.1 Bacteroidota bacterium | reverse complement strand
ATACTTTAAATCATAATACAATTAGAATAACAAATTAAAATTAGTATGAAATTTTATTTTTTTATCGCTTTATTTGCACTAGTCGCTTGTGGCGGAGAATCGGTGAGTAGTTCGGAAACAGAGGATGCAACGGCAAAAATGGAGGTGAATAGTGATTTACCAAAGGAAGAGCAATTATATAAACAAGTATTAGCTGCTCACGATGAAATTATGCCTAAAATGGCAGATATCAATCGCTTGAAAAAAGAATTGAAAGCACTAGAAAGTGTGCCTGCAAAAGGCAAGGCAGATGTAGATGCCGCCATTAATTTACTAGAAAATATGGATAACCAAATGTCTAGTTGGATGGATAAGTTGGGTGGATATTCGGATATGGCTGCCTTGAAAGCAGAGACGGATACGGAAACCATAATCAGTCGTTTGGAGCGAGAAATGGAACACGGCAAGTTTTTAAAGAAACAGATTGAACAAATGATCAAAATGGGAGAACATCAAATGAGCTTACACGGGAAGCAATAATTTTCCCAGAATTAAAAAGCGACTAATGAGTTGGATCATTAGTCGCTTTTCCGTTTTAAGAATAGAATATAGCGCTAGTTTTAGCTATCCTGCTTTGCAAATACTTTCTTCAACAAATCCGTTGTACGCGCCGCTACATTCTCCCGAATGTCCAACTCCTTTTTCTCCACCATATCAAATAATCCTAACAAAGCCTGAGTCGTTACGTAGTCTTCCAAACTTGGGTTCACATCTTGCACCAAAGGAATTTTATTATATTTATCTACAGCATCACCCCAGTACTTACGTGCGTTGAATTTATCCAAAGAGGCAATAATGACGGGCGTAAATTCTGCGTATAATTTGTCGTAAGTTGCTTGATTCAAATATTGAGTAGCGGCATCTTTCTGTCCACCCATCAAGATATTAGTGGCATCTTTGAAAGACATTTGCTTGATTGCGTCCACGAATATTGGCGTTGCTTTTTTTGCCGCATCTTCTGCTCCCCGATTAATTTTCTCTAAAATTACTTCTTCTACTTGGCTAAAGCCTGGAATATTTTGCAGCTTATCCGTCACTTTCCGAGCCTCTTCAGGCAATAATATTTTGTAAGCACTTTTGTAATAACCATCTTCTTGCGACAACTTCTTCGCTCCTTCACTGATACCAATCTCCAATGCTTGTTTCAATCCTTGACCGATTTGCTCTTGCGTCAAAGGAGCATCGGTTAGCTCAGCAGCGGTGTCTAATACTTTCTGCACTGCGGCTGGATCACAGGCAGTCAACATAGGAATTAGGGCTAAGATAATTAATATGCGCTTCATTCTTTTGTGTAGTTTTTGAGTGTTTTTGTTTTTACCACATAGCCATATAGAACTTTCACATAGCTCATGTAAGAGCTAAATTTAAGTTTATTTATTATGCTACTAAAGACAAAAAACACATTGATAAGTAAATTCAATAACTACTCTACTCTACTATTTTTGAAATACGTGTATGCTCGCCGCCTTCGGCGGCTCGCAAAGGAGGTTCGGAGGAGAAACATAACATTTTGCTATTAGCAAAATGTTATGTTTCTCCTCCAAATCCACCCCTTTTTCGCCCGTACGGGCGGAAAAGGTAGTGAAAGCAATTTTAGCAGGGTAGAGTATTCAATAACAACAATCTTTTTTGCTATTTTATATTTACATAAGACGACAAATAAAGTAAAAGTTGCGTTAGTAAAACGTTATTGTTGACTTTCAGAGACTGGAAAAACTTACATTTCTGGCTTGTTTGAGTATCACTAAAACTTCATTTTCGTGGCAAAACTTAGTTCCTCTGAATTTCTACAATGATCTAGTGATACTTGGAAGATCATTATGTGAACTATGTGAAAAAACTGATGTGACTATTGTGATAAAAACAAGCAAAAGATGAAGATTACGATCATGGACACCACACTTCGAGATGGTGAACAGACTTCTGGGGTGTCCTTTACAGATAGTGAGAAATTACAAATGGCGCGTTTGCTATTGGAGGAATTGAAAGTAGATCGTTTGGAAATTGCTTCGGCTCATGTGTCGGAGGGTGAACTGAAGGCAGTGAAACGCATTTTGGATTGGGCAAAGAAAAATGGCTATCAAGATAGAATCGAAATTTTGGGTTTTGTAGATGGTGACCGTTCTTTGGATTGGATGGAAAAAGCAGATGCAAAAGTGTTAAACTTATTGACTAAAGGATCGCGCAAACATTGTGAGTTTCAGTTGCGGAAAACCGCAGAGCAACACTTGGAAGAAATCAAAACAGTTGTACAAAGAGCGGATGAGCGCGGTATTACCGTCAATATCTATCTTGAAGATTGGTCGAATGGAATGCGCGATAGCATCGATTATGTATTCTTTTTATTGGAGAATCTGAAAGAGACGAGCATCAATCGCTATATGTTGCCTGATACTTTGGGTATTTTAAATCCAGAAGAGACCTTTGAGTTTTGCTCTATTCTGATTAAAAAATATCCTGATCTTCAATTCGACTTCCACGCACATAATGATTACGATTTAGCGACCGCTAATGTTTATTATGCCATCAAAGCAGGGATTCAAGGCATCCATACGACACTGAATGGTTTGGGCGAACGCGCAGGTAATGTGCCGCTTTCCAGTGTGATTGGCGTGGTGAAAGATCATTTGAATTTGGAGCTGGCAATCGATGAAAAGAAATTGTACTCCGTTAGTAAAATGGTGGAATCCTTTTCAGGCGTTCGTATTCCTCAAAATAAGCCACTGATTGGAGAATTTGTCTTCACTCAAACCAGTGGCATCCATGCCGATGGAGATAATAAGAATAATCTGTATTTCAATGACTTATATCCCGAACGCTTCAATCGAAAACGTACTTACGCACTCGGAAAATTAGCAGGAAAAGCAAGTATCAAGAAGAACTTGGAAGAATTGGGCATTGAGTTAGATGTAGTTTCCATGAAAAAACTCACCAAGCGCATCAATGAACTCGGCGACCGAAAAGAAACAGTTACTGCCGATGACTTACCTTATATTATATCGGATGTGCTCAAGAATGAACAAATCAAGCAATCCATCAAAATTAAAAACTACAATCTTTCCGTAGCGGCTGGTTTGCAATCCGTTGCGACTTTGAGCATAGAAATCAAGGGTAAAACTTACGAACAAACTGCCGCTGGCGACGGACAGTACGACGCCTTTATGAATGCACTTTGGAAAATTTACAATCATTTAGAAAAGCCTTATCCTAAATTGACTGATTATGCTGTTACTATTCCACCTGGTGGAAAAACCGATGCGCTTTGCCACACCACCATCACGTGGGAAATGAATGAGCGATCTTTCAAGACCAATGGCTTGGATTCCGACCAAGCAATCGCTGCGATTAAAGCAACGATTAAGATGTTGAATTTAATTGAGCAGCGGTAACTTTTTATCACAGAGTCATATAGCTTTTTCCACTCTCAGGCACTTTTTTCTTTCGCACCTGCGGCGTGAAAGGGAGGACTTTTAGGGCAGAAAAAGATTGGTTTTGATTCAAAATCAATCTTTTTCTGTATTAAAACCTTTGCGAGCTCAAATAATTATCGGAGTAGGCAGCGAGCTAAAAAGAAGATAGAAAAGTCTCTAGTAGCGGGACTTGTGAAAGGTATGATTATCAAATATCGAGGGCTAACCCCTCAAAATCTTCTCCATCTTCTTTCCTCTTGCCAATTCATCCACTAACTTATCCAAATACCTCGCCCTTTGCGTCAATGGATTTTCGATTTCCTCCACGCGATAACCACAAATGACGCCTTTAATGAGATGTGCGTTCGGATTCAGAGTTGCTTGCTCGAAGAATTGCTCAAAAGTTGCTTTTTCTTCGATGAGTGCTTGTAGTTGTTGTTTATCAAAACCTGTTAGCCATTCTATCACTTGATGTAATTCTTCTTTGGTTTTGCCTTTCTTTTCCACTTTGGTCACATAGTGTGGATAGACGGAGGCGAAGGTCATTTTAGCGATGCGTTCGTCGTGTTTTGATGTATCTTTCATCATGATAGATTTATTGTTTTTCTCTTAGTGCGATCTCCTTGATAGAAACGATACAACCATGAAATCATATAGCCCTTAAAGCTCTTGTACCGGTTTTGGAAGGGTAGAAGTGGTGGGCAAATGAACGACGACTTTTGTACCTGTCGCTTTCGCCTTGTTCATCAAATCTACAATTTCTACACTAGCGTTGGTGTTGAACAATTTATTAGCGATGGCGATGCGGTCTTTGGTGATTTGCATGCCGACAGATTTATGTTTGTTGGCGTTGCGCGGTTTGATTTGTGAGGCTTTCTCTCGACCAATGCCATTGTCTTCAATCACGAAGTTCAGCCCACCGTCGTTTCGATTGCGTTTGATACTTAATTTGAGTAAACCACGGTCGTCTTCTTTGTGCATTAAGCCATGCCAAATTGCATTCTCGACATAAGGCTGCAAAATCATCGGTGGAATGTCTATTTCGTCCACATCTATGGTTTCATCTACTCGAATCTCGTAGTCAAATTTATCATTGAAACGGAAATTTTCCATTTCGATGTAGAGTTTCAGTGCGGTGAGTTCTTCGCTCAATTTTATCATCGCCGATTTGCTGTTATTCAAAATCAACCGAATCAATCGAGCAAATTTAGTGAGGTATTTGGAAGCGGTTCGCGCATCGTTTTGAATCATGTATAATTTAATGGAATTCAATACATTAAATAAAAAATGCGGATTCATTTGCGCACGCAAAGCGGTCATCTCAATTTCTGCAATTTTCTTACTAAATTCTGCTTCTACCTGGCTCTTGGTGAGCTTATTTTGCTGCTGCAAGACTTTCTCATAATTGAACTGCAAAATTTCGGTTTGAAACTGATAGGAGGCAATAATGAATACCGTAATTGCCAAAGCTAAGCATTCGAGGATATTCGGAAACAAGCCTTGCCAATGCCAATTATTGACATATAAAATTCCTATGGCTACAAGAATCATACTGAATATATTAACAACTAGATTGATGCGTTGAGGCAGCTTAAACCCAAGATTGACAATAATAATAAAAGTGGCGAAGGCAACTATACTTCCTTGATTCCGAAGTGCAGTAATGGCGATGGGTAACATAGCGGCACTCAAGAGTGCTAACGTAATGAAAAACAATAACTTACGATTCCGATAAATGCTGCTTAAAGAACCTGCTCGCAAGCGGCTGCTGTTGACAAAAAAAGTAGGAATCAAGCCGATACAAACTACGGCTGTGGCTAGAAAAGAAATTAAGTTGATGATTCTATCGGTGGCATCTTTTTTGTTTTCTTGGGCAATTAAAGTTTCCAGTGCTTCGGAGGCTTGAAAAGTATCTAAGATTTCTGCGTCCTCTAAGCTGTTGACGACCTCTGTGATGACTTTTTTGTTCGAGCCATCTTCACTTTGCCAAAAGAAACTAGCAATTCCTAAAAAGAAGTATGCCACCACTGCCATTACGCCCACCAAATAAGCGCGTTCCAAATTGCTGAGATACAACTTTTCTTGAAACTCCGCGTCGTGTTTTTTTTCTACTTTGTTTCCAAATTTGGAAAATATTTGCTCGAAAATTGCTTTCATCTTTGCTTAAACTAAAACGGTTTTAACTCTATGTGACGAGTCAAAACCGTTCGATATTTTTATGGGAAACTAAGCTAATTGCTAATAGTCAATAGTGATTTTACTTTGCTCTACTTGGCGTCTGAAACATCTGCAACAAACTATCCTTCTTGCTCCTCGAAACGCGCACTTTATCATCATTGCACATGACTAAATAGCCACCGTCCGCTTTCACATAATTTTTGATCTCATTCAAATTGACCACATAGGAATTGTGAACTCGGTAAAAATGATAATTTCCTAGCAATTCTTCTAATTCTTTCAAGGTTTTTGAGATAAAAAGGTCTTTGTCGGTCTTCAAAAAGATTTTTGTGTAGTTATTATCCGACTGACAATAAATGATCTGATCTACTTCCACGAAAACCAAACCCTCAAAAGTTGGAAGCGCAATTTTCCGGATAATGCTTTTGCGAGGATCATCTTCCATTGCGGCAGTTTTGGTTTTACTGGCTTTTTGATTTTTTTCTACTTTGGAAATTGCCGTTTTCAATTCGTCTTCGTCAATTGGCTTTAATAAATAGTCTATTGCATTGATTTTGAAAGCTTTGACAGCATATTCATCGTGCGCCGTTGTGAAAATAACGTCAAAATCAATATCAGGAATTAACTCCAGCATCTCAAAACCATTCATGTAAGGCATGTCCACATCCAAGAAAATTACATCTGGTTTGTGCTTTTGAATGGCTTTCAGTCCATCTTTTCCAGAGTTGCAAAGCTCTAGGATTTTTACGTTCGGGCAAGAATTTTGGAGCTCCCATTCTAATACCTTTAGGCAATTGGGCTCGTCATCTATCAAAATTGCTTTCAGCATAGTAGTCAGATTTATTGTTCGATGTTAGTGTTTCTTACCACATAGCCATATAGTTTTTCATAGTAGTGCTTAAAACTGCTATTATATATATGGAAAACAACAATTGTAGTAAGAATAATGATGTTTGTACTCTGTTTTTGGTTTCGTAAAACTAAGACCTTTCTAACTAATATTCAATGCAGTATGAGTGATTTGTCAGGGTGAATGAGTGATTGGTCTATAAAATAATGAAAAAAGCAGGGCGTTGGATTTCATATTTTTATTGCTCTGCTTACTTTTGGTCTCTTAACCACATAAACATTTGAGTTGATTTACATAGATAAACATAGCTTTAAGTGAAGATCAAACGATTGAGTCTAAGTGATTTACCAAATCAACAGTTCAACAAATCAATAGCAAAGAATGATTGTTCTTTTTGGTCTGCTTACTTTTGGCACTCAAGTTCGTCAGGAAAATTAACACATCGGATTCTTAGGCGTCGGACGCTTTAAAAATCGTCCGACGCCTCACATAACAAATATCAACAACCACAAATGATAGTTGCAAATGCAATTACAAAAGCCTATGGCGACTTGCAAGTCCTCAAAGGCGTAGATGTAAAAATAGAAGAAGGAGAAATCGTTTCTATCGTTGGAAAATCGGGTGCAGGGAAAAGTACCTTGCTGCATATTCTAGGAACATTAGATCGAGCAGATGGTGGACAATTGTTAATTAACAATACTAGTATTGCGAGTCTAGGGAATAAGGAACTCGCCAATTTTAGAAACTTGAATATTGGTTTTGTCTTTCAATTCCATCATCTCCTACCTGAATTTACCGCCTTGGAGAATGTTTGTATGCCTTCTTACATTAGTAATAAATCGGGCAATGGTGTAGAAAAACGCGCGAAAGAACTTTTGGATTACTTAGGACTTTCTGCTCGTTTGCAGCATAAACCTACTCAGCTTTCAGGAGGAGAACAGCAACGCGTGGCAGTAGCGCGCTCTTTGATGAATCAACCAGCCGTCGTTTTCGCGGATGAGCCTTCGGGTAACTTAGATTCCGCTTCTTCTCAGGAATTGCATCAACTTTTATTTGACCTACGTAAGGATTTCAAGCAAACTTTTGTCATTGTAACGCACAATGAAGAATTGGCTAAAATGAGTGATCGACGCTTGGAAATGGTAGATGGAGTATTGAAAGGCTGAATAGCCAAATCAACAAATCAACAGTTCAACAAATCAACATAAAGAACATGAGCAAAGCACCCAAACCAAACCTAAAGCAAGAGGAACATCACCTGGGCGATATTTTCCGCAATTTTTGGAAAGGAGTCGTAAGTTGGTTTCGAGATTTCATCAATCTGGAATCAGGACTAGATCGTGAAGGAACGATCATTAGTATCCGAAAAGGAATGCGGATGCGCGGGCATAGCGCGTGGTTGCTAATGTGTTCGATTATGATTGCGTCTCTAGGTTTGGATTTGAATTCACCTGCGGTCATCATCGGAGCAATGTTGATCTCGCCATTGATGTCTCCAATTCTAGGAGTTGGTTTAGCCGTTGGGATCAATGATAAAAATATGCTATACGTATCACTGCAACATTATGCCGTAGCGATATTGATTGCTTTGATTACCAGTTATATTTATTTTTCTTTTACACCACTTGGCGATGTCACCAAAGAAATTTTAGCAAGAACAAAACCTACTACGCTTGATGTGCTAATTGCTTTCGCAGGAGGTGTTGCGGGTATCATTTCAGGCAGTCGAAAAGATCAATCGAACGCGATACCTGGCGTCGCGATTGCTACGGCTTTAATGCCACCGCTTTGTGTGACCGGCTATGGTTTAGCAAAAGGTGAATGGCAAATTATGCTCAATTCTTTCTACCTGTTCTTCTTTAATGCCTTCTTCGTAGCCTTGGCTACTTTCTTGATTGTCAGAATGTTAAAATTTGAAGAGAAAGAATATGCCACTGCACGCGAACGACAAAGAACGCATTGGCTAATTTTAGGATTCAGTGTCTTAATGATTGTTCCAAGTACGTTTATTTTACTACAAGTACTAGAAGACTTGAAACAGAAAAGAGTCGTAGATTCCTTCGTGGAAACCTACTTTTCAGGAGCAACGAATTGCATTGATTACGAAGTAGAAAAAATAGATTCCACGCATTTGGTTTTGCTCAAACTGATTGGTCCACGCGTTAGCGAAGATAGTTTAAAAGTGTATAATGATAAGTTACAAAGTCGCTTTGGTGCGCCAGTGATACTTTCTGTGGTTCAAGATCAAGATGCAGATTTGGCGGAACTGAATCGTTTGAAAGGAGAGATGAACTCTGTAAAAGAAGTGGCGGCAGAGTTAAAGAAAAACTATACACAGCAAAACATTCAGCAGACGACCATAGATTCTTTAATGAATAATCTGGACAGCTTAAATCAGAGAACAATTCCACTAGAAGCCATCGCCAAGGATTTGAGTATTTTTATGGATAATATTGCTTCCATCAGCTTTGCAGCAATGCAATCTACTGATTTTCAGAGTTATGAAGCAGATTTTCCAACTTTGCTAGTAGAATGGAAAAATAAGCGTCAAACTAGATCAAAACGCAAAGAACAAGAAGAAAAGCTGCTACAATTTGTGCAGCAACGAGCAGGTTTGGATACTTTGAAGGTTATTTCTTATTAATCACATAGTCACAGAGTTGATTCATACAGGTCATAAGTTCTTATGGTAAAAATTGGATTGAAATCGCTCTGTGCGCTATGTGAAAATTCTATATGACTGTGTGGTAAAAATCACTCCTTCCGCCGAATCCGCAACTCCCGCACTTGCACCTCTCGAATATCAAAACCTGCAAGCTGTAATTTCTGCATAGAAAGTAAGGCTTGTGTAGTTGCAATACTTGAACTATCAAAAGGTGTATCCAAGAAGACAATGAAGCTATCAGGATAAGAATTTTCACAAATGGTATGGAATAAATTGGAGCTAATTCCTTTAGTTGCTAAGGTGTCTACTTGCCTGAATGCCAGTTTCTTATTCGCAAAAATACTTTGCTGTACGATATATTGAACACCGCCATCTTCTAAGATATAATTACAAGGAAAACTATCTATCAACTCGCCTTGAGACGTAAAATAGAATCCTGGACGTTCGACGACAATCATTTTTCCTGAACTATCAATGATTTGCTCTGATGGTAATACTGGAACAAAATCATCTACAATGTCCGAGGAACGTTCTTGCTCTTCTTTTTTCCTCAAAATGTAATTCGGTTGATCTTCGGGCGTATGTAAATAATCGAATTCTACCTCCGTAAAAGGTTGAATAAATAACTGATCTAAGGTATCTTGTACTTTGGTTTCGGGAGCTTTCCAAACGTCATATTTTCTTTCATCAATTTCTCTCAAATACTCATCATAATCCTCCACGATTACTTCTTTCACGCGAACATCTTTCCAAAATAAAGCAGCTACTAATAAAATGCCAGCCGAAGTAATTCCCATTTGTGTATAGTAATTTCTCTGAAACCGCAAACTAGCGTCTGCATCTTGCCGAATAACTTTTTGTAACCTTCTTCGCGCTCGCCCTAGATTTTTCCTTAGATAATTGGCATAAGGCGTCTTTTTTATGAGTTGTTTAATGCTTTCAGCAGTGATATTTAGGTCAAATCGCTTTCTGTTTTTGAGGATAGTATCGCGAGAAGGCGTAATCAAAATGAACGGTACTAAATCTTCTCGCACTTCAATTAGTCCAAAACCATTTTTGATACACTGATCTCTCAATTCTAGCAATTTCGGGTCAGTTGGCCCAGTAAAAATATCTTCCCCGACTGCTATCCATTGTTCATCTGCATGATACCGCTTGAATTGTTCGACAGCATATATGTAATGGTAACGATCAATTGCATCTGGCCAATTGATGCACGCCCAGCGGTAGAGTAGTGTCAAAACACCAATTCCAAGGATATAACAAAGAGCAAGAACGCCCCAAATTTCCTTTAAATTGTAATCCCAAAAAGCGTAAGAGTAAAGAAAGCTAAGAGTTGCAATGGAAGTAGCAATAGTTAAACCATCCCACATGACTAAAGTAGGTTGGATTTGGTACAAAACTTCGTAACGCTTGTCATAAGAACTCGCCTCAAAAGTTGCCGTAAAAGTAGAACCACTGCGTTGCTGGTAGGCAATATATCCATCAATCGTGATGTCCGTTCCGATGGTTTCATCATAACGCGCATCCATATGAATGCCCTTTTGCAAATCATTTTCCATCAAACTCGGACGATAGCGGTAGTACGACTTCAAAAAAGACAAAGTCGCCTGCTTAATGCTATCTTCGGAAAGATGATGTATGATACTGAGTTGGTGACTCACGCTAGGAGTGTTATTTGATTCCCAAAGGTAAGGTGTTTACCACATAGTCACAATAGTATATTTCACATAGCACATATAGGTAAGCTAGAGCACTAAAAATTAGAATTCTGCATACGGCATATTACAACTCGTCAAAAACTCCAACTTTTCCCATTTCCTCCAAAGTCTGTCCAGCCTTCAAATTGGTAATTTTCACTTCAAAGCCTTTCGTATCGTGAGTGGTAGCAATTTTCGCACCAGTCGGTAAAGTTGTCCAATTTTCCCAAGTAGATTCAATTCCTCCTGGTAAGGGTAATTGAACCCACATTTTAAAGGATTTCGGTAATCCATTTTCATCTAAGAGCCATAAGTAAGAATCGCCAGGCGTTACCCCACCAGAAGTATAAGTAATCATCAATGCTTCTTCTCCATTTTCTAAGGTCACCAAACTGCGCTCTGTTCCAGTGTCAAATGCTTTGGCAGGAGCATTTAACCAAAAACCATCATTCGCGAAAAAAGACCATGCTCTCTTGACCATCTTATCTGGATTGCTGACCATTTCGCCTTTCTTCCATGCTTTTCCAGTCAATTCATCAGGGTTGAGCAATACTCGATTTTCTCCCCATTTCACTTCGACTAAGTTCTGCTCTTTGTCCCAAAAAAAGTCGTGCATTCCTGCGAAAGTCCATTGCACATAGCGCGTGCTGTCCCAAGCAGGTTTGTTGATTGCGGTCAGCATTTTCTCTGCCAGTGCATCTGCTGCTCCACCTTGTTCTCCAGTTGGTTTGGGTTCACTCGCAATTTTGAAAAATATAAATCCAGCAATGACCAATATACCTAAGACGATACCAATCCACTTGAGTACTTTTAGCATTTTTTCGTTATTTAAAGCGCACGCACAGGCGCGAAGAGTTTTTATTGAAAAGAATTGATTGCGTAATGACAAAAACTCGTAAAATGTTCAATACACGAGCTTAGTTATTTTTGTGAGTAGGCTTCCCGAAAACTCGCACCGTCATTGATCCTATCAATAAAACGATCTAATTTTTCTTTACTGTACCACTGTTCGACAAGGTACTTGGAAGTTGAATAATTGAGCATGATTTTTTCTCTAGTTCCACTTCCAAATTGTTTAGGATTTTGCATCTGAGTGATCGCAGGAAGGTTTTCAAAATTGGTTTTTGCTTTCAAAGAATCAGTAGAATAATAGTTTCGCCAATCGACTTGCATCGCCAATCCTTCATCGAACCAAGTTGGAATTTTGCGAAGTCGATTGAAAAATCCAATTCGGTTGTAGAGTTCCGTATGTGAAAGTTCGTGTGCGATAATGTCTAGACTCAAACCTTGATTGCTAATAACAACATACGCTCCTAATTTCATATTCGCGCAAGCAGGCGTCAGAAATGGTACTCCAAATTTCAGGTAGTCTTCATCCGTATCACAGTAAATGAACTTCGGTTCAACGGTTTTTTCTCCCCAAAAGTCAGCTACTCGGACTTCTGCTTGTTCAATCAAATTTTGTAATTGGTTAATTGTAGCATTATCTACATTGGCTCGATAATACAAATTATCTGTTCGTTCAAAGTCATAGAGGTCAACGAGGATGCACCGCGTTTCTTGTGGAAAAGCTATGGCGTGAATAACGCTAGTAACAACTAAAAGTAAGCTAAATATTAGGAGGACTTTTTTGAATAATTGTGTTTTCATTTCATCGTATTTTTTTTATTTGTGAAACCTTGTTTTCCTTCTTCTTGCTTCCATCCTTTCATGATGAGTTTGCATAGGAACGCCATTGATGAACCACATTCCTTTGACTAGCCTCCAAAGTTTTTGCCAAACATTGAGGCGTGGTGTCTTGCCAAATTGTCGCATAGTAAAATGATTTTCTACAAGTTATTGCGTTGACTGAAATCGAAGAAGCTGAAATCGTCAAATTCTTAAAAAAACTCGACCAAGTATTCTTTAGCATTAGAAAACCTTAATCCTTTTCCCTAACTTAGTTAAAACAAGGCTATACTTACTTCCCTCAGTGGTTCAAAAAAGAAAAACGTAAAACGAAAATCATGCGATTCAAACACCAACTTTATCTGCTATTAGTAATTAGTACCTTATTGGCTTGCCAAGAAAACAAAATTTCATACGGAACTTATGCCGATTTTCCAATTGCCGAACACTTAAATCCAAAAATAGAAGGTTTTGAAATTCAGATGATTATGGAAGGAGAAGGGGAGTGGTTGTCTATTACAAAAGACCCACAAGGACGCTTGCTGGTTTCTCCGCGTGATGGAAAATTATTGCGCTTTAGCATTCCTAGTCAAAAGGCAGAAAATCTGAAAATAGATACCTTGGACATTGGTGTGACTGATTGCCAAGGCTTGCTTTATGCCTACGATCATTTGTACATGATGGGGCAAGATACAGGTGAAATTCGAGGCATCTATCGCGTGCCCGATTTGAATGGAAAAGGCAAATACGGTGAGCCAATTTTGATGAAAGAAATTCCTAAAAATGGCGATCACTCTGGACATACCTTGGCACTTGGTCCAGAAGGCGATATTTACTTTTTGTCAGGTAATGAAAATCGTCCACCGAAAGGCGAAAATGTTTCCTACGTTTATGAAGATTGGCGGAACGATCATTTGATGCCACTGACCAGCATTTTTGGGGTAAGCCAGACACCGCCTGGAGGTTATGTTTTGCGCACGGACAAAGAAGGAAAAGAATGGCAATTGATTGCCTACGGTTTGCGCAATCCTTATGATATGTGCTTTAGTCCCGAAGGTGAACTCTTCACTTTCGATTCAGATATGGAATGGGATTTCAATTTGCCGTGGTATCGTCCAACGCGGGTAAATCATTTGGTATCGGGAGGCGATTATGCTTGGCGACAAAGTACCGCAAAACGATTCAATTATTACCCTGATATTCTACCTACTTTAAAAGAATTTGGTCGAGGTTCACCAACCGCAACTAGCTTTGGTACTGGAGCAGCCTTCCCTTCCAAATATCAACAAGCATTGTTTTTAGGAGACTGGTCATATGGTAAAATCTACGCGATGTTTATACAACCAAATGGTGCAACTTACACAGCTGATTATGAGCCATTTATCACTGGACAACCTTTGAATATTACGGATATGATTGTGGGTGCAGATGGTGCCTTATACTTCACGACTGGTGGAAATGGGACGGATACGGGCTTGTTTAGAGTGACTTACAATGGCGATGAATCTACGGAGCAAGTGGAGCAAAAAAATGAGCTAAATTCTACTATGACTTTGCGCAGAGGATTGGAAGAATTTCATTTTGCAGGAGTAGGCGAAGGCTTAGATTTGGCACTTGAAAATATTGGACACGAAGATCGCTTTGTGCGCAATGCTGCTAAAACTATTTTGGAGCGCAACGATCCTGAAACTTGGTTAGCGACACTAAAAGAAAGTAACGAAACCACTAAAAAAATCACCTTATTGACCGCTTTAATTCGCTCTGATTCTACGGATCAATATCAAGCACTTATTTTTGATGAACTCGCCACTTTTGACTTTGCCAGTTTGAATGAAACTGACCAATTAGGTCTGCTGCGTTTGTACGCTTTGGTTTTCGTTCGAGCAAAGGATGTTCCAAGTGTTCGAGTGCCTGATTTGTACGATAAATTCTTGAAATTTTATCCTGCGGAATCGGCAACTTTGAATAAAGAACTGAGTCGCTTATTAGGTTATTTGGCGTTGCAACAAGGAGAAGGTCGCGAAATGATTACGCGCACTTTTGAGCTATTGGAAACGACACCTGACCCTGTGCAATTTGTGCATTATTTGGAAATGATGCGCCTGATTCCAAAAGGTTGGACTTTGAAGCAGCGAGCGGCTTATAAACATTGGATAACTTATGCTAAAGATAATCTGACTGGGGGTTCTTTATACAAATATTTCTTAAATGAAATAGAGAAAGATTTTGATAGTACGTTGACTGATAAAGAGTTAGCTTGGCTAAATCGAAATGAGCTAAGACCGCTTCGGAAAGGCTACGAAGGTCCAGTGAAACCTAAACCCAAGTTTGTACAATCAGTTTTTGAAGCACCCAAAAACTTCACACAATGGAAAATGGAAGATTTGCAATATGGTTTGGAGCTCGTGAGTTCTCCGCGCGATTCGATGCTGCGCGATTTCAATAGAGGACAGAAAATGTTTGAAAAAGGGCAATGCTACAATTGTCATTACATGCTGAATCGAGGTGGCGGTTTTGGTCCAGAAATGACCTTAGCAGGTAATTCTTTTGCGGTGGAAGACTTGTTGACTGCCATTTTAGAACCCTCTAAAGACATCAATAGCCGTTTTCAATCTACCGTTTTTCAAATGAAGGATGGCAGTTTTATGGCTGGAAGATTAATGACAGAAGATCGAGAGCGATTCGTTGTTCAAGCCTCTTTTGATCCTGCTAGTACAAGAGAAGTGCCTAAAAAGGAGGTGAAATCGCAAAAAGAAGCAGGCTATTCTGATATGCCTGCTGGATTATTAAGCAACATGACTAAGGAAGAAATCATGGATTTGTTATATTTCATTACGCAAGTGGCTTCCAAAGGCGAAGAAGGTTTAGAAGTCGCTGTTTTTGAAAGCAAAAGCATCTTCGAGCAAGGCGATTCTTCGCTCATTGAAATGATTAACTTTAGTAAACGAGGCGAGATTTATTATACTTTGGATGGGAGTGAACCGACAACTGCTTCCAACATTTATGATGCCCCATTTTTTAGCAATAAAAGTGGATTGGTGAAAGCAAGAATAATTGATGGCGAAGAAATGGGAAACATTATCACGCGCCAGTTGCACGCGGTGAATAGAAATGAGAATGGAATGAATTGGAAACTCTACAAAAATGTAGCAGAACCTTATCAATTGGCAAGTAACCGAAAGCCTGACGCCAGTGGTGTGGCTTATACTTTTGATATTCGTCCGATTGCGGAAGGCGAAAATAATTTTGAGTTACATTTTGAAGCAGATTTACAAATTGAGGAAGCAGGAATGTATCATTTTTATACCAAAGAAGATGATGCTTTGAAAGTAATTATCGATGGAGAACTGGTGGTGGATGCTGCGGAAAAAAGGTGGAAGAGTCAAAGTGAAGGAAGTGTTTATCTTACTAGAGGCAAACATCGCTTGAAAGTAGAGCATTTTGATAATGTGGCTTTTGAGTATGTGGAAATTGAGTACGAAAGTGAGACAATGGTACGGCAGCAGATTTCGGGGGAAAAGTTGTTTCGGGTGAAGGTTGATTTGTAGAAATACACGCAGAGGTTGTGGAATTTCAGCATGCAGAGCACGCAGAGATTTTTAATTTATAATCAGTTGAGGATATGAAGTTGATTAGTTTGTTGTTAATATTGCTTCTACCGATTTTAGTTCGGGGTCAGCAAGAAACGAGAACCATTTTAGAGACAGGAAAAGTCTTTATCTATCAGGCGGTTTATAAAGATAAAAATGGCAATGCACTTTCTGATCGTTTGGTTAGAATGATTCCTACAGATGAACGGTATCCGCTTGAACCTGCACGCCAATTTTTGGTTCGCTACGAGTATGGTGACTATCGCGAAGACTCTATAAAGTTGGATAATCGAATCAATCCAGAACTACAAAACTGGACAACAAGTATGATAGAAGGAGTGATTGATAATGGCAAAGAATATTGGATACATCCAATTAGGCAAAATCAATATAAATTTACAGAGGTTGCTCCTTTTCCACAAGTGTCATTACCAATTGATGAAAGAACTAAAGGGAAAACTACTTTATTCGTCGATGAAGGTTGGGGAGAATGGGCAAATAAGAAAGTGAAATCCAAGCGAAAGCTAATCGGCAAATCCACTTTCAGTCTATCAGGAAAAACCATAGATTGTTGGCAATTTTTCGCAAAATCAAGAGCTTCGTTTGGAAAATCTCAAATTTTATATAAGTTTAGCGACGAATATGGATTTGTAGAGATGAAGTACGAAAATTACAAGCAAGAGACGCTTGTTTTTACATTAATTGAGGTTAAATAAGTTACAAGCCTAAAATTTTTATTGCATAAAAATTTAAAGACTTCCCGAAGAGAGAAAGTGGTTTTGATTTTTTCAAAAAATCAAAATCACTTTTCTCTCTTCAAAACACCCAATCAAAAACAAATAGAAAAAATTTATTTTTTCTATTTGTTTTTGAAGAATCTCTTTTAGCCTCGAACCTATAAAATTTATAACAATTACATGAAAACGATTAAAGGACCAGCTATTTTCTTAGCGCAATTCATGGATGATGTTGCGCCATTCAACACACTGGAAAGTATTTGCCAATGGGCAGCCGATTTGGGTTATAAAGGCGTACAAATTCCAACCTGGGATGCACGCGCGATTGACTTGAAACAAGCTGCGGAAAGTAAGACTTACTGTGACGAAATTCAAGGTAAGTTACGTGATATGGGCATCGAAATCACGGAGCTTTCTACACATTTGCAGGGGCAATTGGTAGCCGTCAATCCAGCGTATGATGTAGGTTTTGACGTGTTTGCACCAGAGGAAGTGCGCAACAATCCAAAGGCGAGAACGGAGTGGGCAGTGCAACAACTAAAATATGCGGCAAAAGCGAGCCAAAATTTTGGATTGAAAGCGCATGCCACTTTTTCAGGAGCTTTGATTTGGCATACGATGTATCCTTGGCCACAGCGTCCCGCAGGTTTGGTGGATATGGCATTTAAAGAATTGGCGAAGCGTTGGACTCCAATTTTAAATGAATTTGATAAAGCAGGCGTAGATGTTTGTTACGAAATTCATCCAGGCGAAGATTTGCACGATGGTTTGACTTTTGAGCGATTCTTGGAAGCTACTAATGAGCATCCTCGTGTGAATATGCTGTACGATCCGAGTCACTTCGTCTTGCAACAATTGGATTATTTGCAACATATTGATATCTATCATGAGTTCTTAAAAATGTTCCATGTGAAAGATGCCGAATTTGTGCCGAATGGACGCGCAGGTGTCTATGGAGGTTATGCGGATTGGAAAGATCGTCCAGGTCGTTTCCGTTCTTTAGGTGATGGACAAGTGGATTTTAAATCTATCTTCACTTTACTTTCCAAATATGATTTCGATGGTTGGGCAGTAATGGAATGGGAATGTTTCATCAAATCGCCAGAGCAAGGAGCAAGAGAAGGCGCGCCTTTCATTGCAGATCATATCATTGAAGTGACTGGAAAAACCTTCGATGATTTTGCAGGTGGCGGAGCAGACGAAGAGACGAATCGGAAGATTATGGGGATATAGAATTTTGCACGCAGAGGGCGCAGAGATTAAATTGACAACTTCATTAAAAATGAGGCTGTCAATTTTTTTGAGTTAGTTCAAAATTGGAGCTTGCTCTTTTTCTAGTTGTGCATCGTCATCCGTCTACCGTTTGTCGTTCACCGTCTAATATAGCCGTCACTTCTATTTCAATCAACAATTCTTCATCAATTAATCGACTGATTTCCAGCATGGTAGAAACCGGTTTGATTTCTTTGAAAAACTCGCCGTGTACTTTTCCAACAATTTCCCACTGGCTTTCTACATCAGTCACAAACATTCTTGTTCGCACTACGTCTTTCAAACTCACACCTGCTTCTTCTAGTGCGCGTTCAATTTTCTGAAAAATGAAACGCGTTTGTGCTTCAATATCGCCTTTGCCAATGATTTTATCACCATCAGCAGCCGTTGTTCCTGCTACTTCGATGATGTTTCCAATTTTTACGGCACGAGAATAACCAACAATGTCTTCCCATTTTGAGCCAGATGAAATATTTTTGCGCATGATAATGAGTGATAGAATGTTTGAATGAGCGAATGTTCGAGCTCAAAAGTAGTAAATGAGTAAGCAGTTAGGAATATCCTTATACCTTTTTTTCTTTTTTGCAATCTTGTTAGCACAAGCAATTGCCTACGCGATGCTTATTCATATTGACCGCGACGAGCATCAATATTTGGCAAGTGGATATTTACTAGTGAAAGAGGGATTACTACCTTATTTGCATTATCCTTATTTCCAACTGCCTAACATTACTTTGCTGTATGCACTTCTAGCGGCAGCTACCGATTATTTACTGTTTGGTTCAATAACTTTGGCTGCTAAACTCATATTAAGATGAAAATCTAGCTTTTGCTCACTTCTGGCTTGGCAATGAGTTAAACCAGTAAACTGTTTAGCATCTCTAAACAAAAACTCAATTTGAAAACGTAAGGCATAAAACTGAATGATTTCCAAGGCACTTTGAAATGGATTAGTTGATGCCAAGAGTACATATTTACTATTTCGGGTACTAATCATAATGACCACTTTGAGGGTCATTTTGAATTGTACTGAATAGAGTTCTTGAGTGTAGATATGTAAATCGTCAAATTTTGGATGTACTTCAAGGTCTATCTATATTTAACTGAATCATCGCATAATTAAAAGCAACTCAGTTGAAGGCTTTAGAAAAGTTACGCCGAAAGCTAATTTCATTAAAGTTGCTGTAGCGTGCCAGATTACAAAAATTGAACCTGCCTCTTATGGCGGGTAGCAGGCTAAACAATTCTTCTAAAAAAGTGCGTTGAGATTTGTTTTTTACGCCAACATTTGTGATCACGAGTCCGAGTACTGCAATGGTGCTTAGCATAGGTCGTAGATTTTGTGTCGTTGCTTAATCTTACGACCTTTTTGGCTTTTATTCTAGCTTTTTATGCAAAAACTGCACGGACTATTGAGCAAACAAAACATTGAGCAAGCACCAACAGAAAGTCGTCGAGAATGACTGTTATAAGCATCGGACGCTTCCAAAAGCGTCCGATGCTTAAGAAGATCATTCTTTTATCACCTTCTCTATCCAATACTTCCCTCCTTTCTCCAACCAAACATAATAGATGCCTGAAGGCAAATTCGCAACATTCATCTGAAAAGAAGAACGAACCTCGTTGTACTGCTGTACTCTTCTACCAAGCATATCTAGCAGTTGAATATTCATCGTACCCACTTTTTCGGTTTCTACAAATAGGAATTCATTCGTTGGATTTGGATAAACCAAAACGGCTTCTTCCAGCGTTTCCACTCTAGGCGTAGAAGAGACGGTTCTGACGTGGATGAATTTCTCTGCGCTATTTACGCAGCCATCCGTGGTGGTTACCGTGAGGATTACTTTATAAGTGCCAATGGCATCATAAGTATGCGATGGATTAGCTTCGCTGCTGCGTGCGCCATCTCCGAAATCCCAAATTTGACCTGCGATTCCATTGGTTTCATTGGTGAAATTGACGGTTGGGTCACCAGAAAGGGAGACCGTATCTGCGGAAATGGAAAAGAAAACAGGTTCGGCAGAAGTATTATCATTCACATCAACAGTTACTGCTGTTCTTCCGCAAACCAAATCAGATTCTATCTCCCAATCGTAGAAGAAATAGTAGCGAAAAGAGCTAGTCGGCTCGGAACGCGTAATGGTCACTGTTTCAGGTATTTCGTATGGATAACTCACATTGGAGTTGCTGTGAATTAGAGGTTTGCCTGCCCCTAATTCTAAGGTTAATCCATCGCCTTGAGGCACTTCGAAGTTTAATTCTAAACTAGATTCTCCTTCTGGTATGTTAATGACTCTTTGCTTGATTAAATTCCCTTGTAAATCCGCTAATCTGATGATGCGTGTTCCTTTTTCTTCTGCAACTACTTTCACGGAACGAAGTATAAAGGACTGATGCGCATCAAAAGCCAGCCCACCTTTATCTACTGAAAAACTGGTACGTTCTCCTTCTGCTATATTTGCTTTTCCTGTATTATTGACCGTGACGATGTCCGCAAAAAAGGTGGTACTTTCCGTAAGTGGAGGAGTCAAAACACGGTTACCTTCGCCAATAAAATCTCGACCATCGTCTGTTGAATACCATCGGACGCGCTGCGTTCCTTGTGGATTAGGAACAAAATTGCTCTCCAGTACAACTTCTGCGTCTCTGCAAATAGTCTCTGTATAGTCCGCTGATATAGAAGCGTTTACATACTCTAAGTCAGCAATTTGAAACGTATGTCGAAGACGGTTATTGAGCGGGCGTAAGTCATTTCTACCATCTGGTGCAAAAATATCAACAATCAGATTATAATTGCCAACAGGTAAGTCTTCTATGGTTGGGAGCGCAAATGTGGTGGTTTCGTTTTTTCCTAAGTTCCCCATCCATTCTACTCGGTCTACGCGACTAGCTTCTCCAGTAATAAAATAATCAATTTGTAATGAACTCAAGTCGCTATCCGTCACATTTTCAAAGACCACATTCACATCTACACCACCTCGACAGAAAACACTGCGTGCAGTCTGAACATCTACTAAAGTCACATCATCCAAAGCAGATAGAGGTGGAGTAGGGGTGAAACCTTGATCAATCAAAAATTCATAAGCAGCGAAAACATCAATTAAGCCCATACCGTAATTATTGTCTTCGCCTTCTTCGCCTAAATCTCTGGCAGAGCGGTATAAAGCCAATTTTAGATCTGAGCCTGGTAGTTCAGGAAAGGCTTCTTTGAGCAATAAAATCGCTCCAGCTACATGAGGCGCTGCGAAAGAAGTACCACTTATGGAGCCGTAATCGCCATCAGCTTGTGTAGAACGAATGCGTTGTCCTGGTGCAACTACCTCTGGCTTAATCAGAAGAGAACCTGTGCCTTCACAATAGGAAGGACCTCGGCTAGAGCTAGCTGCTATTCGATTACTGTTTCCATCAATGTTTCCAACGGTAAAGGTATTAACTAAAGATGTATTTAAACTTTGATGCCCAAAAACAGTATTCGCACTTGGACCTTCGTTACCTGCCGCCCAAACCACAGCGACGCCTGCTGCTTCTAACGAATTAGAGACATTGCGCAAGACCGTCAAGCAATCGGCAACCGTATTTCCCCAAGAATTATTAATCACATCTGGAATATCATTAGTCGTACTGCTATTTCCATCGGGATTCAGTGCCCACTGCATATTCCCAATGGAGCTACGGATGTTTTGTGTTAAATTGCATTCAGCTAAAGGCACTGCACCGCCAATCCACTTTGCATTTGGTGCTACGCCCAAAGTATCGTTGGTAACTCGATCTATACCCACAATGATTCCTGCAACGTGAGTACCATGATCGTCGCAAGTTTCCGGTATATTCGTACCTGACCATGCTTGACGAACAGGTACATTGTTACCTAAGAAGTTAGTGCGCAGTGCGACATGATCTGGAAACTGTCCGCTATCTAAGACAAAAACTTTCGTCCCATAACCTGTGTAACCCAATGCCCACATCTTATCAGCATTGATGTCTTTCAAACCAGGTTCTGCACTATTGGGTGTGGGTGGAGCAAAAGTAGCTTCTTGCTCTGCATCGAATAATTTCGCGGGATAGACTCCTTCAATAATTTCTAAATCTTCCCAATGACTCAATTCTGCAATTGCTCCGAAGTTAGCACGCAGTTCAATTGCATTAGTAATCCAATATGAAGTGATACTGCCTTTTTCAATTCCTTTTACTTTTTGCAAGGCTGTCAAGAGCGGCTTTTGCGTCGTCTGTGCTTTCTTTTCGAGGGTTCGCACCAATCTGACTCTGCGTTCATGCAAAGACAAATTTTCTTTCAACATCAATTGCTCCATTCCTAAAGCATCCACTTGATCTTCCAGTAATAAAACCACAGATCGAAAATCTTTAGGTTCTGCTTGTGCTTCTCCTAATAGCGTAGGCTCAATTTTTTCTGCATTATAGGATTGAGAAAATAAAGAAGGGAGAAACGAAAGTAGTAGTATAAATAAAAGGTAGAAACGTATTTGCATTTGCTTGTAATTGTGAGAGAAAATTATTCTAATGATTTTATAGCATCATAAACTGCTTGATGCAAGCGCGGGCGAATATTTAATTCATACAATTTTCTATGCGAGCGATAAGGATAAACTCGATTAGAAAAGAAGATGAAAATTAAATTATATTTCGGGTCTGCCCAAACAAAAGTGCCAGTGTAACCAGAGTGTCCATAACTCGACGGACTTACATCTTCTGCGATATAGCTGGCTTTAGCGTCATATTCTATCAAAGGTTTATCGAAACCTAGTCCACGCCGATTGTTCAACCCAGGATACTGATAACGTGTAAATTCTTGAATAGATTTTGCAGCAATTAACTGTTCTCCGTCATATTTTCCTTCGTTGAGCAGCAATTGCGCCAATTTTGCCAAATCATCAATCGTACTAAATAAACCTGCATTGGCAGAAACGCCACCCATCATGCCTGCTCCCTCATCATGTACGATACCCTGCACTTGTTGATGACGATAAAAAGTATCTTGCTCTGTGGGAACGATACGATTCATTGGAAATTTTTTAAGTGGATTGTAAGTGATGGTAGAAGCACCGATTTTGTCGTAGAAATTACCTTGTAGATAGCTTTCGTAATCTTCGTTTGTGATGTTTTCAATGATCTGAGGCAATAAATAAAACAGCAAACCTGAATAAGTATATTTTTTGTCTTCAAGTAGTTTTGACCTTTTGATGGCTTTGTACATCTTGTTTCGATATTTCCGACGCAGCCAAAGCTCATTTGTAATGCGAACATTGTAGTTTTTAGAAGAATCGCGTTGGAACGTTCGCCTTTTGTACTTTCCATTTTTCTTTTTAGCTTGCTGCCAATGCACGATACCTGGACGCAAACGCGCTTGATGTGCTAACATTTCTCTGAAAGTCAATTTTGCCTTGTTGGAAAAACGCATTTTGGGAAAATATTTTTTCAAAGGTGCATCCAAATCAAAGCGTCCTTCTCCATGCAATTTCATCAATGCCAAGAGCGCTGAACTAATTTTCGTTACGGAAGCATAATCATAAATATCGTCTTTCTTCACCGCACGCAAACTATCATACGTCCAATAGCCATAAGCCTCATGAAAGACGATTGCTCCATCTTTAGCCACTAGCACATTCGCTCCTGGAAAGGCTTGCGCTTGAATGCCCTCCTCGATGATGCTTTCGAGTTCAGGGATCATTTTGGTACTGTCCTTATACACTGATGAAGCAAAAGAAGAGTTTGTTAGAATTTGTGCGGAGAGAGAGACGGATAAGGAAAGTAGATAAGTGAGCGTTAGTGATTTCACGTTTATTATTTTAAGATAGGGTTGTACGGAGTATTAAGTGTAGGGCATCAAGTAAGCAAAATCTATCTGTCAAGGCATAAAATCCAGTATTTTTAGTGAGTTAATAGTTCCAAAATTCAGGTTTTATCACAAAACTTGTATTCCCATTACTTAATTCCTAATACTTCGTACAAGACTAATTTTAAGACACAAAAATAAGAGGTGTTGAAATATTTTTTTGGAAAACTGTCATCATTAAGAGTAAGTTATTTTAAGACTTGTTTGGATTTTGATCCTTGAGATGAAAAGGAACTCCAATCAAGTTGATACATTATGTTGAAAGGTATGGAACATCTTTATGATTGGGCTTAATTTCTTACCAAGCTCTCTGGGATGAACGAGTTTGATTGATTGCTGTTTACACAATTGCCATGCTACAGCAAGAATAGTCAAATTTTGCGAAATAAGTACTAGGACATGCTTTTTGACTGAGCAGATTTTTGAATTTAAGCAAGGCATCTTTCGTAGAAATAACGAGTTATTGCAATAAAAAATAACATTTAGGAATGAAAACAAAACAACTGCTATATCTTGACTCGTTCTTTTTTCCGCTCTCTGTGTTAAAAAGCCTCGTCTTCCGTACGGATGCCTATGTTTTTTGCTTTGATAACGAAAAAAATAACTTCGTCAAACTTGTAGCGTTTACTTAATTTTCATTCCTTATGCAGTGTTGTTCGCAAAAAAATTAATCATCTTTTTAACAGAATGAACCGCACGCAGATGATGAATGGGTAACTCCGCAGGATGAATGTTGATAACATTCAAGTAAATGAACCGCAAGCGGACGGGACGCACAAAGCCCAAAAGATGCTGTTATAAAATGTTAAGTTGATTGTATTCTAGTACTTACAACTATAAAGCACCATATGCCACCACCTATCCAACCCAATCCTGAAAACAATAGGCTCACAGAACACTACGCCAGAAGAAAAAACTGGATGAAATGGGGACCTTATCTCAGTGAAAGACAGTGGGGGACGGTAAGAGAAGATTACAGCGCAAGGGGAGAAGTTTGGACGTATTTCAAACACGACCATGCCAGAAGTCGTGCCTATCGCTGGGGAGAAGATGGCATTGCTGGGATTTGTGATCGCTACTGCCGTGTCTGTTTCGGAGTTGCGATGTGGAATGGAAAAGATTCGATCATTAAAGAACGATTGTTTGGTCTGACTGGCAAAGAGGGAAACCATGGAGAAGATGTAAAGGAATTGTATTATTATTTGGACAATACGCCAACGCATTCTTACATGAAGCATTTGTATAAATATCCGCAGACTGCTTTTCCTTATGAAGACTTACTAGGGACCAATGCCAAATTGGGTTACGGAGATGAAGAATATGAAATTTTAGACACAGGAGTATTTGACGATAATCGCTATTTTGATATATTTACTGAATATGCGAAATCTAGTGAGGAAGATATTTTAATCAAAATTACGGTTCACAATCGAGCGAAGGAAAAGGCAGATTTGACCTTGCTACCAACTTTATGGTTGCGCAATTTATGGTCTTTTGGATTGATGGACAAAAAGCCAAATATTCAACTCAAAGAAAAGAAGGTGACTTTCGATCGCGCAGAAATAACCCATTCAGAAACAGGAACTTATCATCTGTATTTTGAGACACCTCGTCGTTATTTGTTCACGGATAATGAAAGCAATAAAGAACGACTTTTTGGGATTGAAAATGCAAGTATTTTTGTAAAAGATGCGATCAATGATGCGGTCGTTAATCAAGATTATGAGTTGGTGGAGCAACGTTCTGAAGGAACAAAATTTTCGCCGATGTACACCCTTGAGTTGGAAGGTGGACAAAGTGTAGAGATTCGTCTGCGATTGAGTAATAACGGTAAATTAAGTGATCCTTTGGAGGATGATTTCGATCAAGTTTTCCTACAACGAATTCAAGAAGCGGATCAATTTTACGATAATTTTATTCTTTCAAAAGCTAATGATGACCTAAGAAATATACAGCGACAAGCCTACGCGGGAATGCTTTGGACGAAGCAATATTATAACTACGATGTCAATCGCTGGCTAGAGGGTGATCCTGCAACATTGGCACCTCCTACCGATCGTAAAAGAGGACGCAATCATAAATGGACGAATTTAGTTAATGAAGACATCATTTCCATGCCTGATAAATGGGAATATCCTTGGTACGCGGCTTGGGATTTGGCGTTTCATTGTGTTCCTTTGGCGCATTTGGATGTCAATTTTGCAAAAAAACAGCTTTTGTTGTTCCTGAAAGAGTGGTATCTGTCTCCTAAAGGTCAATTGCCTGCTTACGAATGGAAATTTGAGGATGTCAATCCACCAGTGCATGCTTGGGCTTGTTTGCAAGTTTATCGAATAGAGCAAAAAGTGGCTGGTGTTAGTGATGTGAATTTCTTGAAAATGGCTTTTCATAAACTACTTATCAATTTCACTTGGTGGGTCAATCAAAAAGACCACAACGACAACAACATCTTTGAGGGAGGTTTTCTTGGAATGGATAATATTGGTGTATTCGATCGAAGTATGGATATTCCCAATGGAGGTGCGTTAGAGCAAGCCGATGGTACGAGTTGGATGGCAATGTACAGCCTAAATATGTTGGATATGGCACTCGAAATTGCACAAACCGATCCAACTTATGAAGATGTGGCTACTAAGTTTTTGGAACATTTCGTCTATATTGCTCAATCTTTAAATAGTATCAGTAAAGATTTTCCAGGTGCTTGGGATGAAGAGGAAGGCTTCTTTTATGATATGCTCGTCTTGGATCATCAATTCATACCCCTAAAAATCCGCTCTCTAGTGGGTTTGACGACTTTATTTGCGAGCTTATTATTGGAAAAAGAGCGATTAGCTAAAGTGCCTAAATTCACTCGGCGTTTGAAATGGTTTAGAGATTATCGTAAAGAACATCACAATTTTCTAGTCATCGAAGAATTAGAAGAAGGGGAAGATTTGTTGCTTTCTCTTATTCCAAAAGAGCGACTAGGACGCCTATTGCAAGCATTATTGGATGAAAAAGAATTCTTTTCTGACGGAGGTATTCGTTCCCTATCCAAAATTCATGAGGAACAGCCTTATTATATCAATATCAAAGGACAACAATTTGGCTTGAAATACGATCCAGGGGTGTCCAGAAGTGGTCTGTTCGGCGGCAATTCCAATTGGCGCGGACCAATTTGGTTTCCAATGAATTACCTCATTATTCAATCGCTGCGAGAATATGATAGCTACTATGGTGACCGCATGAAAGTGGAATCTCCAACAGGTTCTGGAAGATATGTTTGTTTGTCGGAAGTCGCAGATGACATTTCAGCACGTTTGATTTCTCTATTTACCAAAGATGAAAATAAAGAGCGTGCTGTTTATGGCGATGCTACTATTTACAAAGACAATCCTCATTTTCAAGAATTGGTGCTTTTCTATGAATATTTCAACGGCGACACAGGAGAGGGGCTAGGTGCTGCGCATCAGACGGGGTGGACAGGACTGGTGGCGGAGTTGATTTATGATATTTATGGGTAGTGCTATTCTTGCAAGGATTCAGGGATAAACAAGTAAATAATTGCATTCCGATCGGTCTTGCTCTCTTTTGCTTTTACTGAGCCTTCTAATAGGATAGGCTCTAATTTTTTAGAGTAGATGCTAATCATCTCTTTCAAATAATTACCACGCAAATCAGGTAAATCATCATTGGTGAAACTAGAGGAGGAGACTGATTTTTGTGTTGGAATATTGGAAAAATTTTCGCTATCGTCCTTTTGTGGAAGTATAGTGAGTTTGTCGTACATAAAGTCATCGCTCAATCGTCCTCGGAAAGTGTTCTGTCCTGTGATGTCTGCGCTGCCTTGCACAAATAACTTGATTTCTCCTCGCTCCGATTGCTTGATGCCACTTAATGCTTCTGTAACAAATGCGCCAATTACGGAACCGTAGCTGTCTCTAAAATCTGAGGTACTCATAAAATATTTGCCAGGTTCAAATAGGAGTTTTACATTTTTTTCTGCGTCTTTTAGTCGTACTTGAAACCAACGTCCTTGATAGCCCTCTACAACTTCATCATCAGGATGGAAGATGGCGTCCCAGTATTCTCTTTTCACCTCAAAACCCTCTTTCCATTCTTCCACGGTCACCGGTTCTAGCTCTACTTCTTGACCAAATTCTTTCTTGATTTTTTCTTCCTCTGCTTGCACTTCTTGAGCTTGCTCCGTCGCAGTATCTATTTCCTCTTTCACTTGTTGAGTTTCTGCTTCCAGTTGCGCTTCTTCTACCTCTGCAGTATTGAGTTCTTTGTCCAATTCTTCGATATCCGATGTGGTTTCTTCCTGTTGCTTTTTTAATTCCTTCAATTGCTCCGCAAGATCATTGAGATCACTAAATTTTGAGTCTTTGCCAAAGTTTTCAATCTGTTCCAACAATGCTTCGTAGGAGGTTTCAATAGTTTCTACTTTCCCAATAGCATTTTCTAATTGCGCTTTCAAACCCGATCGTCCACCAAAGATCTTGATAAGGTCACCTTTCAACTGTTCCAGTTGCTCAGCTCTATTTTCATAAGTGTTTTGGATAGTGCTGAATGTATTATCCATCTGCTCTATTCGATCTTTCAGTTTTGTCCGCTTGCCTGTAAGTAGCTCTGCGGTTTCACCTATGGCAGTTGCTTTGCTTAGTAGCTGATCTACTTTTTGAAGGTATTTATCCGCAATAGGAATATTCAAAGTAGGTATTTTCAGTTTCTCTTGGAAAAGCTTCAAATTTTTGATCTTATCGAATAGCTTTTTAGGTTTTTCTTTTATCTGCTCAAATTCGGACTGAATTTTGGCTTGTGCTGCTCCAGCAGGATCAATTTTGGAGAGCAATTTTTGTAATTCTTCTTTACAGATTGTCAAGTCATTTTGCAATGTCTCATCCGAAGGTAATTCCTCTATTTGCTGTTCCAATCCTTTCAATTCTTCTTCTTCCACTTGAGCAGCTTCTACTTCCTGCTCTGCTGCCTGAGCATCCTTTTCTAGTTGACTACTTGCGGTTTTTAAGTCTTCTAGTTCTTGCTCTAACTTAGCTTTCTGAGCCAACAAATCGTCCTTCTCCTTTTCCAGTTGTTCTAGCTGCTGCTCTAGCTCATTTTTATCTTCAATCGCTCTATCCGCTTGCTTTACAAGATCATTAGCTTTCTTTTCTACATCAGCCACTGTATTTTGCAATTCCTCTAATATCTTTTTTGGCTTATCTTCTAGTTTTTGCACCAATTCGTCCTTTTGCTGCTGCAATTTTTTGAGTTGATCTTGAATATCTGAAGCCTCTTTCACTTTGTCTTCAATATTGGATTGTACTTTTTCTACTTTATCATCTAGTTGCTTAAAGCGATCCTGCAACTGCTTCGAGCGATTAATAAGATTATCGGCTTGATCTTTGAGCTGTTTACCTTTGTTAAAAAGCTTCCCCAGCTTATCCATCAATCCCAATCGAGGGAATTTAGGTTTCCAATTCAAAAGTCCACCAAGCAAGTCGGTAACCTTCCCAATATTAGCAGCTAATGGTAATTGTGGTGCGACAAAAGCTGCTGCTACGGGAAGCAAGCTTTTAATCAATCCACCAAGCTTATTTCCTCGTTCCTTGACTTTATTCAAGTCCTGCGCCACACCTTGCACTTTATCTCGTGTGGCTTGTCCTAGCGGTAGATTAGCCACTCTTGTCTTGAGGTCTTCTACTTGCTCTTTCTTACTTTTTTTTTAGCTGGCTGTTCTTTTGTTTCGCGTTCTTTTTCTTTCTGCACAAAGGCTTCCGTAGGATTGCCTTGCTCATCAAAATAGCCCAATTCCTTACCCAACTGCTGATACTCTGATGGCAAGTTATCCAAATCTACTTCTTGCTGCTTTTCCACCGCTTTCACTTCCGAAGGACAACTCATCTCCATCCGCTTCTTCAGATTGATGCCTTTTCTACTATTTTCAAATCCATTTTCTACATAATCATTTCCTCCTCCTTGCTGATCTACAAATTGCCGAAACGCTTTATTCTTCACATACTCACTCGCAAAAAAGCTCTCCAACTGATAATGCCGCAAACAGCTCTGTCCACCAATTTGAGAAGCGTCTCTTTTGCTTTGCCAAGCTGCATCCTTCGCATAGCTGTTTTTGAGTTGCTGAAACTGTAAGTAGGCTTGTTGAATATCGCCCGTTGTGGAGATAGAAAAAAGGGCTGTTGGGCAGTCGGTATCTTGGCAGATGTCATTTTGAGCTAGTAAAAGAAAGGTGGAAGTGAGTAATAGGATAGTGAGTAATGTCTTCATAGCATTTATTTGACTTCTGATCTAAAACGGAATCTGAATAGTCATAGTTTATGGGTGACTATGACCATTCAGATTAATTACACTCAGCTACTACTGTACTTCCTGCCAAGTATTACCTCCGTCTGTAGTTCTGTACTTCTTTCCTGTTTCATTTACCCCCCAAGCTGTATTATAATCTACCGCAGAAATAGTCTTTAGTTTGCCCGATACTCCTTGCCATTTTCCACCTCCATTATTTGTCCGATAAATAAGACCATCTTTATTTACTCCCCAAGCAGTTCTGTAGTCAACTGCGGAAATATTGACTAAGCGACTGTTAGGTGTTAATAATTGCCACGTAGTGCCACCATTATTAGTACGATATATTTTGCCTTCCTTGTTTACTCCCCAAGCGGTATTGTAGTCAATTGCTGAAACCACAGCAAGTCTAGCTGCTACTCCTCCTCCTGAATTCCAGTTTTTACCGCCATTATTTGTACGATATATTTTGCCCTCCTTATTTACTCCCCAAGCAGTATTGTAGTCAACTGCGGAAACCATAGAAAGTCTAGCTGTTCTTCCTCCTACATTCCATTTTTTACCACCATCATTTGTGCGATAAATAATATCATTCTTATTTACCCCCCAAGCTATATCATCATCAACAGCAGAGACTACTCTAAGTCTGGCTTCGGTAGAGGGTTGCTTCCATCCTGTATCTTCTATACAGTATATCCTATCGTCTGTATCTAATCCCCAAGCTGTATTATCGTTGATTGCAGAAATTAAAGAATTTGGAGTAAATTCCTTTATTTGTGCTGAAACTTCATCTGTCGTTGTTGGCTGTATATCTGATGTAGGACTACTAAGCTCTGAAGTTGAAAATATGTAAGCGGCTCCTGCACCATCTAAGGTGTTTTCGCCTTCTACATCTTCGTCTTCGTCCATTGCACTTACAATAATGTTGCTATTAGAGATGTCAACAGCTTGTCCAAAATTATCCGTCATGTTTCTATCGTATGCGACAAGTATTTCTTGTAGTTCACCTTGTATATTATATTTGAAAGCAGATCCAGAGGCTCCTACAATAACGTATTCATCTGAAATAGCGACGCTTCTACCAAAGGAACTAGTGAGATATTGCCTTTCTTCAGGAGTATTAAATTGAGGTGTTAATGTACTTTGCAGATTCCATCTATCGTCTTCATAATTATATATATAAGCAGTTCCTTCAGCTCCTATAACTACATAGTCTCCTGAAACAGCAACACTCCTTCCAAATGCTTGAATATCGCCACTTGGAGCATCTATTATTGGTTCATTATTCCATTGTCCATTTTCATTGTTGAAAATATGAACGGTTCCTGCACCATCATTGTCTGCTTGCGCTCCTACTATAGCATGATTATCAGAAATATCAACACTGCCTCCAAAAAAGCCATTTTGAGTGTCATTTATAGGAGTAAGTGGTGTCGTCAATTCACTCCAATTATTATTTCGGCTATATATTCTTGCTCTTCCTGGTCGTGCTGCTCCAACAGGAATTTGATTTTCCAAAGGATAGAACGGTTCACCTACAATTAGATAATTGTTTGAAATAGCGACATCCGCTCCAAAACTCATATAATGCCCAGAATCATTCTCGCCTGCCCTAAATAATGTGTTAGGCATCCTTTGCCATTGGCCGTTCTTTAATTCAAAAAGAACGACTGCTGATTGGCCCAAGTTAAATAAGAGAGTTTGACCATTTGGGTAAGTTGGAGCATTAGCACCATTCATTGTCCGTGCAACAACTACTGCATAATTTCCTGAAATATCTACTTTGGCGCCAAAAAAGCTTCTATCTTTTAACGCTCTCACATCGGTGGGATTAGAAACGCTTTGAACTTCATTCCAATTACCATTAGCATCTTTTTGAAAAAAGCTTACAGAACCAATCCCATCGCCGTTATTATTATTATCATACTCAGCACCAACAATAGCATAGTCTCCATCTATTGCGACACTTGTTCCAAACCTTTCTGAGGGTGCTCTACCTCCATCTACGATTTTTATGGGGGGCGCTACATCATTTTCAGTGTTAGGTGGATCAGGTGAAGTTGTTTCGTCACAAATCTCCGTCTCTTCATCAGGAGTATCCAAAATTACAGGCTCTTGACCGATAACACTGATAGCCCTTAATTCCATTGGTCCACCTTCTTCTTTTTGATACCATAGTTCAGCTCTATGCCCATCTACAGGATCAACACGATATTGAGGATTAGGGTGGATTACATTGTATTCTTGAGTGTAAGGTTCACCAGAATATATAAATCCATTTTTGGGGGTAAAATTTGGTACCTCATTTGCATTTGGATCATCACTTTCTCTGAATACAATATCAAAATCTAAATGCTTTTGAGCATGACCAACAGTTGCATCCCATTCGTATCTAACTGTGCCATCTCTTAAAAACACAAATTCTCTAAGTGCAAATTCTGTTTTTGTTCCAGGCGGAGTACAAGTGGTTTCAGGATCAACAATTTGTGCAGTAAAAGCTTCACAGCCTCTTCGGATAGAAGGTGTACCGCTTAAATTTTCTCCTAATGTAGCTTTCTTAGGAACATTTGCCCGCATGGTTGCAGCATTATTATAATTTTCATCACCTATTCTAATTTCTCTATTTCTATTAGAAGTGTTGCCATCTCTATCTGTAATATCCACACTATACGTGATAGTTCTATCTTCTGAAAAATAGGGTATAGCTACACCACCATTGTTACTGACCGTTCTACGAAAGATTGCTCTAGGAGGTTGGTATCTGTAATTACGCTCTCCTAGATCATACAAATAACGATTATTAGCAGGAGCAAGTACAGGATTGGCTTCTCCCAAGGGATCGTGTTCTGCTCCTAATACATGTCCAAATTCATGAGGAAAGACGTAAGTGCTACCCCAAGCTCCTTTGGCTGTAACAATCATAACTTCTCCATTAAGCGCCGCTTTAGCAGTCTTGATTTTTTCATATGAATAAATTAAACAGATAATATCCGCTCTTCTTTCATTTCTAATTTTATAGAGTTCATTAAAGCTACAGCTTGGATCACTTAATTCGCTGAATAATAGAGTCGTATATTGGTCATCAAAATTTTCCTGACTTACATTCAAATTAGACTGCGAATAGAAATAGTCCTCAATAGATTCTATACCACTAGCTTCGTCTCTCAAGTTAACGGGAAGCGTTATATAGACGAAGTCTGAAACAACAGCATTGTAGCCAATGTTGCTATTCACCAAAGCTTCATTTAGTAATCTCATTCCATTGTCGACATTTTGCTTAATCACGCTTGGTCCACCCACTTCTTGGGCAGCTTTTCGAGTATAGGCAAAAAGTATGCTAATCTCATTCTGACCTATTAATGAATAGCTCATTGATAGTATCAAAGTGATCGTCAATAGTAGATGTCTCATTTCTTCTTTTTTGAATTTACCTACTCTTTACAGGATTTTCGGCTATCTCCTTTGTATTAATTTCAAAAATCCATTGGAGTCAAGAAATTGCCAAATTTTCACCTCTAACCGCATCAAAGTTACAGACATTTTGTGATCCGTTTCCTATTTTAAAATGTATGATAGACTTTGACGATTAGAGTTAATTGATGCGTTCAAAACTTAGATTCGCAAATCTGAACCCTGTAATTCTATTACTCGCATTTTTACTAAAAATGAAAGGTGTACCTGTATAAGGTGTACCATATCCTGTTTGAAATTCTTTGTTGTTCTGAGTAGGCGTAAGTTCCCATTGTCTTCCTGCATCGTTTTGCCAAAAATATTTATTGTCTTGTTTTACTATCCTTCCTTGATGATGACCGTTCTGTCTTGGGCTGCGAACGTACTCTCCCAAAATATCATCTGCTGTAAATTGTGGATCAGAACCTGGTGAGTCTAAAGTAGGGAAAATGTATGCAGATCCCACACCATAAGTCATCATTCCATCCTGATCTTTCGTATCATCTCCCGATGCACCTACAATAATTTGGTCACCTGATACATCTATACTTTTTCCAAAAAAGTCTCCCACAGATTCATCATAAGCAAACAGTTTATGTGGTTCTTTCCAATTCAAATCGTCATCTTTATAGCTAAATACTAACACTGATCCGTACTCAGTTTCATTTTGGTCTGATATAAAAATTTGATCATTAGTTATTTCAACATCTGAAACCACCATTTCAGACGTCGCTGGTCGAGTAGGATATGTTAGTTTTTTCAATTGCTTCCAATTTCCTGAACCATCACGTTTGAAAATATAAGCGCTGTTATTAGTTCCAACTACAGCGTGACGTCCGGATATAGCTATCGCGTGTCCATAACGATCGTTAGAGTTATAATGATAGTAATTTCCCCATTTAGTTGTCTTTAAAGTAGGGCGAGGAGCATCACTACGGTATAGTTCTTTACCTCGACTCCATTGACCATTATAATCTTTTTCATACACATAGACTCTACCACGATCATAATTATGGGGTTCTTGTCCCACCATAATATAATCCCCAGAGATATCTATCTTCGAACCGAAATACCAATTAGTTACTATTGTACCTGGAACTGAAACGGGAGGAGCTGGATCTAAAAAAGTCGTTTCCAATTTCCACTGATTATTATATTGACGTTCATATACTCTTATTTCCCCGGAGACGCCACTAAGGTTGAAAGGAGGTTCACCTATCGCTAAGTACTTATCAGAAATAGCAACACTCATACGTGGGTGGTAGCTGTTAAGTTTTTGTTGGGCAACTCTTCCTGCAATAAAATGCTGTTGTACCTTCCAGGTTTCTTTCTGTCCATTTTGTACCTTTTCAAAAATAACGACTATGTTACCTCTATTCATAGCAACAGCATAATTAGATGATATATCTACTTTATCGCCAAAACCTTTGTAATATGTGGAAGATAGATATTCTACTGGAATGTTACCAATTTGACTTTCAATCCATTTCCCTTCATTGTCCTTTTTGAAAAAGCGGACACTTCCAACATCATCAACGTATCTTCCATTAACAAATATATTATCTGAGGGAATTCCTACAATTGCCCAATCTCCTGATATAGCAACACTACTTCCAAATGCATCTGCACTTTCTCCATCCCAAGCAACTATTTTTTTGGGGCTAATTGAGTTGGTAGTCATGCCAGTAGATTGGGGTTTAGATGAATCTAGTGGAAAATCATCTTCTCCATCATTGATACCATCTCCATCACTATCTGCTTCCAAGGGATTTGTTCCTCTAGCAGCTTCTTCAGTATCCGTAAGACCATCATTGTCGTCATCTGTGTCTATATTATCAGGAGTACCGTCGTTGTCTGTATCTACTGTGGAAGTTGGCTGAGAGTCATCAGATCGGTTAGGGTCTAAAGGAAAATCGTCTCTTCTGTCATTGACACCATCTCCATCACTATCTGCTTTCAAGGGATTTGTTCCTCTAGCAGCTTCTTCAGTATCCGTAAAACCATCATTGTCGTCATCCGTGTCTATATTATCAGGAGTACCGTCGTTATCTGTATCTACTGTGGAAGTTGGCTGAGAGTCGTTAGATCGGTTAGCATCCAAGGGAAAATTATCTTCTCCATCATTGACACCATCTCCATCACTATCCGCATTTAAAGGATTAAAATCTTGTTCATCTTTCACACCATCATTATCATCGTCATCGTCTGTACTATCTGGTATTCCATCTCCATCGGTATCTGTAGGCGTTGACTCACCTATAACGTATGATCTTTCTACATACTTTGAGCCATCGTAATATCTTATTTGCATTGTATAACCCGTTTGTACACGCTCATTTGGATAGCTTTGATTAATTCTTACTTCGTCGTTAATAGTAACTTTTCCCATATTAACACCTGCTGATCCTTTTCCACCATAATTCCATTCCCTCCCCTGATCATCATAGATTCTCCATTCTATAAATGGTCGAATATGCTGGTTAGCTTGAGCAAATTCCTTTGAAGTTTCGTAAGAAAAGATGAATGTATGACTGTTTAAATCATAAGAGAAATCATCATTAAATTGAAATTCGCTAGTAGGTTTCTCAAACATAGTATGTCCAAAAACTTGAGCTGCAATAAAAGTACCATTATGGCATACTATCCCAAAGCCAATGTATTCAAAACTTTCTCGAAGCATATTTCTATTGTGCGGTGGAGAATTTCTCCAAGATTCGAATGCGTCTTCTGCACATCGGCGACCGCGAGTTAGATTTTCACCAGTTGCTTGGAATTCATAAATAGCATTTCTCTGATTGAGGACTGTTGATACCCTTTGTTGAACAGTTGTTCCATCTGCTTGATGTGCATTAGCTTCATAGGCTGCTACATTTCTTACACACCATTCTACATAATTTTGAGCAGTTTCCTGTAAAAAAGGATCTATTTTTGTAACTATTCAGCAATAAAGATTGCGGATTAAAATATAAGGAATAGCCTCATTGGTAAACAGACTGCGGATT
>JBCDFY010000039.1:0-37427 GCA_039176995.1 Bacteroidota bacterium | reverse complement strand
CAAGTTAGCTACTTTTAAATTTTAGTTAAATCACTAGAAGTCTATGAAGCATTTTCCGTAGCTATTTAATTTTAGATCGAAAGCTATTTTATCAAATTCCATTTTCCACAGATCACTACACTATGAAATACTTATCACCGATTAACTTTCCACTCTTAGGACTTTTCCTATCGTTATTTTTATTTTTCAGTTTTTTTTATTTAGATGACCCCCGAGAACAAATTAGTCAGGGACTAGAAAAATATATGATCAAATATGCACCTGAAAAAATCTACGTTCAAACCGATAAAGCCTACTACACTTCAAGCGATACGATTTGGTTCAAAACGTATTTAGTCAATGCCATCTCTCATCTTCCATTGACCAAAAGTCAAGTCGCTTACGTAGATTTGATCGCTCCCGATAGCACTTTGGTAGATAGCAAGCAATTGGTGCTGAAAAACGGCTCCGCCAGTGGTGTGTTCGGTATTCCCAAGGAAGCAAAAGGTAATTATCTCTTGAGAGCCTATACGAATCATATGCGCAATCAAGGAGCAGAATTCTTTTTTGAGCAAGAACTTCCTATTCTTTATCAAACGATCGAAGAAAGAGGAACGACTAGTTTGGGAAGTATAAAATTGAAAAGCCCCAATGATCTACAAGGACGTCCCAATGTTCGACTCTTTCCAGAAGGTGGAGATTTGGTGAATGGACTGTTTTCAACTATCGGAGTCAAAGCTACCCTGCCTAATGGTTATGGCATTCCGATAGAAGGTAAAATAATTGACCGAGCAGGAGAAACCAAAGCAAGTTTCAAGACCTACAAATTTGGCTTGGGTAGTTTCCTGTTTCAGCCTCAAAAAGGAGAAGCCTATGAAGTTGTCATAAAATTTGGAGCAACTGAACATGTGTATCCTTTTCCCAAAATCCAAGAAAGTGGCTATGTCTTAAGTGTAAAACAATCCAGAGTTGGCATCAATGTGAAGGTGACGGCGAGTGAAGGTTATTCTTTAGCGGATACCTATGTAACTGGACATTTGAGAGGCAGAATATTTTGCTCTATCAAAGGAGAGGAAGGACTAACGAGTATTTCAGCGGATATTCCTCAGAAACAGCTACTTGATGGTGTGGCAACCTTTACGCTGTTCAGCAAAAATGGAGAACCGCTCTGCGAACGCTTGATTTTTGTAGAAAGCCCTTCCGATGATTTGAAAATCAATTTATCTACCGATCAAGAACACTACAAAAAACGATCAAAAGTGGAAGTGAGTATCGCACTAGAGGATTTATCTGGTGTGAAGGATAGCCTAGCGAATTTATCTTTGGCAGTGACAGATTTAAAGGCTGTAAAATATGATCCTAATGCTGAAAATATCAAGACCTGGCTATTACTAAATTCCGATTTGAGAGGAGAGATAGAATCTCCGAATTACTTTTTCACAGAAGGAAATAAAAATGTAAAAGCCTACTTATTGGATGCTTTAATGCTAACCCATGGTTGGCGTCGCTTTACTTGGAAATCCATTTTAGAGCAGGACTTCAATGCTAATTATCAGGCTGAAGAAGGCATTTTTTTTGAAGGACAGGTGAAAAGAGATTACAGTAGCAATAAACCACTGAGCGCTAATGTGTTCCTATCTGCTTTGGAAGTCGGTATTTTGATGGATGAGCAGCAAACCAAAGAAGACGGAGCTTTTAAATTTGGTCCTTATCAAATAGAAGATACCGTCGATATTGTGATACAAGCAAGGATTCCTTTGAAAGAGAGGGTAAAGCAACGCAAGAAAAAGAAGGGACAAAAACTTTCTGAGTTAGATGGTAGTCGGTATTTATCCATTGAAATGGCAGAAAAAATCGAACGTCCTCCTCTGAAAGTAGCGAAAACATCTTCTACTTTTTCCGAAGAAATGGAAACCAGTCTCCAACAATTCTTATTGACCAGCCAAGAACAGAAAAGAGCTGACCGACAGTATGATATTCGGATGATTGACCTAGAAGGAGTAGAAGTGAAAGCTCGAAGAATAGAAAAAACAATTTACGACAAGGCGATAGAAGGTATTGCGCTCTACTCAGAACCTAGCAACCGACTAATTATAGACTCTGTACCTGGTGCAGAATCCTTTTTGAGTGTATTTGACTTATTAAGGAGGATTCCAGGCGTGCAGGTTGGCGGCACTTTTCCTAACCAAACTGCCCTTATTAGAGGATTGAGTAGTATCAGCCTCAGCAATACTCCAACTTATGTTGTGGACGGTCTTGTACTTGACGAGTCAGCTGTACAATCCTTTCCAGTTGCAGATGTATATTTCATAGATGTTCTAAAAGGTGCTGCAGCTAGTATCTATGGTGCCAGAGGAGGAAATGGTGTAATTATACTTTACACCAGAAGAGGAAGTGGGCAAGCCGAAGCCATTCGTCGGAAGCCTGGTATCATCAACTTCAAATACTACGGAATGTACAAGGCAAGGGAATTTTATGCGCCCGATTATGCGACTAAAAAAGACATTCACATCAAACCAGACTATAGGACGACACTATTTTGGGAACCCAACATCACTACCCAGAATGGAAAAGCGGTTGTCTCTTTTTATACGGCAGATAATAGTAGTAAGTATAATATTCGTTTGGAAGGAATTAGTTCCAGAGGTGTTCCTGTTTTTGCGGAGCGCGTTTTTGAAGTTGTAGAGTAAAGTATTTTCTTCAGGAAACCATAAGCTCTTTAATCCATTTTAGATCATCTTCACCAAATTTAGGTTTAGGTGGCAGTTCATTATAATCTAGTGAAAGGTGATACAAACCTCGCTCAAAGCATATTTCTAGTGCTTTCCCCAAATCTAATGCTACATCTTCATCTGCTTCTTGCAAAGGAATAGGAATTGTTGGTAAAGTGTCTCGAACGTTGATTGCCCAAATATTGGTCCTTTCTTCTCTTGAACGAACCAAAGTGATCAAATAATGCGATTTTGGAACAAGTGGATGTGCGAATGGACGTTTTCCTCTCCGCAAGAGATCAATATCTACAAAGTGAATACCATCCCGAATTAAAACTTCTCTTTTTTCCCGATATTGCTTCAAACCCTGTCCCCTTTTGTTTACAGGTGAAAGTAATTCAATAGCGGTAATCAATTGTTGATTTTGACGATCTCTAATTTCGATGACAGGTACTTGAACTTCTAAGTAGGATTGAGTGCCTCTTATAGCAGTAGTTGGAGGTGTTAAAGTTGCGACTCCTTGTTCAGTTACTCTTGGTTTTGCAGTTTTGTCGCGCAAAAGCAATGCAACATAAGGATACATAATACCAATCTCTTCTTCGGCAGCCGTATCTTTTACTGTATAAGTCTCTATTCGAGTGATGTATTTTGGACTCACTTTGGGAGCAATCAATTGACGAATAGCAGATGCCATTTCGTGGTGAACATCTGACCACAAAGCTCCTTCTAAATAAGGATTCATTCCTGGAAATGGATTATTCATACTTTCGTTTTTCGATTGAAAAAACAATTTAGCTTCTTTCTCTCAATTTTGCAAACAACTGCCTTTTCCATAAAACAAGCCAATCAACAATTTGTTAGCCTAGTGTCCAAAGTGGTTTAGAATATTATTTTCATATAAAGTACTGCTTTGCGAAATTTGCGGTTAAGCTGGTGGTAAGGAGAATGTTGTAAAGCTAAGTTTACGAAGTTTTTCTTCCCATCAATCATCGCCGCAAACCTCGCAAACTAAATTACTAATCGCCCAAAGGAGAGTATCATGGAAAATGATAACCTCATGTAACTGAACTTACACTCTATCAAAAGAAATAACGACTAATATTACGTGACGAACCTAGAGCAACTCTTAGAAAAATACTTAGCGGATCAACGCATACAAGAAATCACTGCCATTTTACAACAACCCCAAACGACTCGAACACAACTGTTGGGCATGGTTGGAGCGGTAGATGCGTTTGTATTGGCAGCAGCTTTCAAGAAACATCGGCAACATTATCTATTCATTGCAAATAACAAAGAAGAAGCGGCTTATCTTCAGAATAATGTGGCGGCACTGTTCGAGAAAAAGACCATCCATTTCTTTCCCGATTCCTTCAAACGTCCTCGGAAATTTGAAGTGCTAGACAATACCAATGTGCTGCAACGTACCGAAACTATCAATAAATTCACACATTCCAAAGCGACAGGCGAAATTATAGTTACTTATCCAGAAGCCTTGTTTGAGCAAGTTGTCGCGCCAGAAGTCTTGGATGCCCAACGCTTGGACATTGTGAAAGGCGAAGACGTGGATGTGAAAACGATCATTGAAGTCTTGACGGAGTACGATTTTGCGCGAGAAGATTTTGTGTATGAACCTGGGCAGTTCTCCGTTCGGGGTGGCATCATTGATATTTTTTCTTACGGTAATGAGTGGCCGTATCGAGTAGAGTTGTTCGATGAGGAGGTGGAAAGCATCCGGACATTCGACCCGTTGACGCAACTGAAAAAGCAAGAGGTTGCTAGTGTTTCCATCATTCCAAACATCAACACCAAGTTTTCGCAAAAAGAGAAGGTGTCCCTTTTTAGAGTATTAAAAGAAAATACCGCGATTTGGATGAAGGACTTCCAAGTGGTGTTGGATCGCTTGCAAATGTGCTTTGAGGAAGCGGCAAAATTCGCGGAAACGATTTCGGCTTTGGATAAAAGCGAGTTGGCAGAAATTTTTAGAGATCGCGCTTTTATTCGCCCGACTGAAGTAGTAGAAGACATCGAAAGCTATTCCATTTTTAGTCTAACGGATAGTCCACAACCGTTGACTTTTGATAAAAAAGTGGTCTTCAACATAAAGCCCCAACCTAGTTTCAACAAGAACTTCAAACTCCTCATCAAAAACCTAAATGACAATCAAAGCAAACGAATAGAAAACTACATCTTCTCCGAAAATCCACGCCAAATTCAACGATTCTACAACATCTTTGAAGACCTGAAAGCCAATGTACAATTTCATCCCATTCCCAAAGCGATTCATCAAGGTTTTATAGATCAAGACTTAAAAGTGGCTTGCTACACCGATCACCAAATCTTCGCACGTTTCCATCGCTATAAATTACGACAAGGCTTCTCGAAAGATAAAGCCCTGAATCTCAAAATGTTGAAGGAATTGAAACGCGGCGATTATGTAACCCACATTGACCACGGCGTTGGGCAGTATTCAGGTTTAGAGAAAATTAATATCAATGGGCATATTCAAGAAGCGGTGCGCTTGTTCTATAAAAATAAGGATGTACTGTATGTGAGCATTCATTCCTTACACAAAATTTCGCGCTTTGTTGGTAAGGAAGGAAAAGCACCCAAATTGGATAAAATTGGTTCGGATGCTTGGAAAAAACTGAAGCAAAAGACCAAGAAAAAAGTCAAGGATATTGCAGGTGAATTGATTAAACTCTACGCCAAACGTCGTGCCTCCAAAGGACATGGTTTCCCACAAGATGGTTATTTACAAAATGAGTTGGAAGCATCTTTCATTTATGAAGATACGCCCGATCAGTACAAAGCAACCCAAGCTGTGAAAGAGGATATGATGAAGGAATATCCAATGGATCGCTTGATTTGTGGAGATGTAGGTTTTGGAAAGACAGAAGTCGCCATTAGAGCGGCGTTCAAGGCAGTGGTAGATGGAAAACAAGTTGCGGTTTTAGTGCCAACGACGATTCTTGCTTTGCAACATCATAAGACTTTCAATGATCGTTTGGAAAATCTCGGCGTCACAGTTGATTATGTGAATCGCTTTCGTACGACCAAAGAAAAAACTCAAATTTACAAAGACCTCAAAGAAGGAAAAACTGATATTGTCATTGGTACACATGCCATTTTGAATAAGAAAATTGGCTTCAAAGATTTAGGCTTACTCGTCATTGATGAAGAACAAAAATTTGGCGTAGCAGCAAAAGAGCGATTGCGCAATCTAAAAATCAATGTGGATACTTTGACTTTGACTGCAACTCCAATTCCAAGGACACTCCAATTTTCCTTAATGGCAGCGCGCGATCTTTCCGTGATGCGCACTCCCCCACCCAATCGCCAACCCATTCACACGGAAGTTCGCATCTTCAATGATGAACTCATTCGCGAATCTATCTACTACGAAGTGACGCGCGGCGGTCAAGTCTTCTTCGTTCACAATCGCGTGAAATCCTTGCCAGATATCGTTGCGATGGTTCGCCGTCTTTGTCCAGATGTCGATGTTTCCATGGCGCATGGACAGATGGAAAGTAAGGAATTAGAACAGAAATTGCTGACTTTCATTGATGGTCAATATGATGTTTTAGTTTGTACAAACATTATTGAAACAGGCTTAGACATCCCGAATGCAAATACCATCATCATCAATGATGCACATCAATTTGGTATGAGTGATCTGCACCAGTTGCGCGGTCGCGTTGGACGCTCCAATAAGAAAGCCTTTTGCTATTTGTTCTGCCCTCCGATGTCCACTTTGACCTCTGATGCTAGAAAACGCCTGCGTACTTTGGAAGAATTTTCCGATCTCGGCAGTGGTTTTGACATTGCCATGAAAGACTTAGATATTCGTGGTGCTGGAAATTTATTAGGTGCAGAACAAAGTGGGTTTATTGCAGATATTGGCTATGAAATGTATCAAAAAATCCTAGAAGAAGCTATCCAAGAATTAAAAGAAGGACAGTTCAAAGAATTGTTCAAAGAGGACATGGAAAAAGAGCGCACCTATGTACGCGATGTAACCATAGACACGGACGTGGAAATGCATATTCCGAATGAATACATCAGCAACATTCAAGAACGATTGAGTCTCTACACTGATTTAGATAAAATTGAGGAAGAAGCAGGTATTGAAAAATTTAAAGTCATGCTTCGCGACCGCTTTGGACGCATTCCGCCAGAAGTCATGGAGCTTTTTGAAGGATTACGTTTGCGTTGGATTAGTAAAGAATTAGGTTTTGAACGCATCATCTTGAAAAACAATAAGTTGCGCTGCTATTTTGTAGAAAATCCACAATCGCCTTTCTATGAAAGTCAGTTCTTCCAAGAATTCTTTGCCTTCATTGCAGCCAAAGGTGGAAAATACCAAATGAGTTTCAAAAAGACGAATCGACATTTAATTGTGGTGAGGGATAATGTAAGGAGTTTGAAGGTGGCGCGGAAGCTGTTGGAGAAGGTTAAGGAAGATGTGAGTGGTGTGATAGTTTAAAAAAATGTAACTTTGGTTTCATCAATCATATTTGATAAGAAAACATGAAATTAAGTATCCAAAATTTTGGGCCAATTTCTAGTGCTGAACTTGATTTAAGCAAGGATTTAATTATTCTAACGGGAGAGAATAATACGGGAAAGACTTATGTGGCGAATGCTGTGGCGGCTGTTACTGATGAAAATAGTAATATGCTACCTCATTTAACAACTCTAGCTTTTACAGATTCACAAAATATTGACTTTAGTAGCAATTTTGAAATTGACATTCAATTTTCTATTAAGCAACTTCTAGAGATTCACGAACAAGAATCTAGAATTATCGACTTAGAGCATACTAAAGAAACCGTCTATGAATATTTAAATACGAAAAATGTTGAAAATGCTTCCATTGATATAAATTACGCCTCTTCATCAGAACAGTTGAAGAATAAATACTGGCTCAAATCATTTGAACAGCATTACAACAGTAACTCAGGAATGGTTATTTCAAAAGAAAGTAAATCATTTCTTTTAAAGATTAGTTTTAAAAGTGATGATGCTAATAATAATGAAAATACCTTTAAACTATTTTTGCCACATATTTTATCACAATGTCTAAACTATTCTATCTTCTTCATACCTGCTGAACGTCAAGGCATCAATCTCTTTAATAAGGAACTATCATTAATAAAGAATCAAGCATTTAATAACCTCTTATCTAATGGTAAGAGGGAAGAAATGCTGAACTTTTTTACAAATCGCTTCAATCGCTATCCAAAATCTATTCAAAATGCTTTAAATTTTACACAAAATCTCGACTTTACTAGAACTCAAAAAAGCCCTTTCGCCTACCTCTCAGATGAACTAGATCAACTACTTCAGGGTAAACTAAGCATCAACGAACAAGGCGATATTCTTTTCCATCCAAAACATGAAGAGACGCTAGAAATCTCAATGACATCTTCTACTGTAAAATCACTCTCTTGGTTAAGTATTTATTTACGTCATGTAGCTAAACAAGGAGATTTTATCATCATTGATGAACCAGAACTAAATCTTCATCCAAACAATCAAGTAAAAATCGCACGTTTCCTTAGTCGCTTGGTCTATGAAGGTTTCAAGCTAATGATTAGTACACATAGTGACTACATTATTAGAGAATTGAATACCTTAATCATGCTACATTCAGGCTATCAAAAACAAAATGATGAAGCGAGTAATTTGATGATTCAATATAATTACCAACAAAATGAACTTTTAGATAAAGACAAAGTAGGTGTCTATCTATTCAGACAAAACAAAGCTGTCGAAAATGTTCCTATTGAAGTTGAAGGTTTTCAAATAGAAACGATTGACAAAACAGTAGATCAGTTAAACCGATCTTCTCAAAATATTTATTTTGAATTATTCTGATGAATGAAATTCTAACAACACTTGAAGAAATTCTGCGCAAAGATTGCAAAATCAATCCCCAAGGTGGTGTTTATTGTTTACATGAAGTCAATGAGCCAAACTACCCAATAACGAACATAAAACAAAAAGGTAAACTGTTACTCTATAGCTTCGATACAGAGGGTAGTAATGATACGCTCTTTTGGTTATTCAACAGTAGCCTCAAAGGTCTTACTTCTATTTGTGATTATATTCTTTTTTATCCATTTCAAGATACATTTTTTGTATTTTTATGTGACTTAAAGAGTAGCCAAACTAGTGCTAAAGTGCAAGTAGAAACTGGTCAAGTAGTTGCTCAGCTAATTATCAAAATGCTAGAGAAACATTTAAAATTCAGACAGAAAATTAAAATTGAGTACCGTTCTCTTGTACTTTCAACCTCTCAAAGAGCGAAATTCTCAACAAATATGAAACAAAAATATGTTTTACTTGAGGGGAGTAACCTTGAGAATAAACTTCTAAAAGCAGGACAAGATATTTTCCTTGATAACTTGTGCTTTTAACTGCTATCAATTACAAACCAATCATCTATCCAAACTTTATTGTTGCTCATTATCTTTTTACCAATTATTATATGTCATAAATTGCTCAAAAATCAATTAATCCCTATTTTACATCACAACAAAAGCCATAAAATATAATTTAGGTAGAATGATGTATTGTATTGTGTTAAATAAGTATCTGTTTAGAAGACGTATTAATTGGTTATCACTCTCTTTCTTATTATTTTTTTCATTTGCTAGTATTGCTCAAAGTCATGTATCTGAGATCAAAAACGGCGTCAATATCCAAGCCTCCTACTACAACAATGGAAGTGTGACTATTGGTTGGGAATTGATGAAGCAGTATCCTGAAATCAAGGCAGTACGCATTGAAATTGAGCCTGAACGAGCAGGACAAGCAGTTCGATGGATTCGAGAAGCACATGAAAATGGCTATCAAGTCATTGCTACTTATCATGAATCAAGGCAATTAGGATCAAATCGAGTAGAGCATCTGCAAGCTGCTGCTAATTGGTGGGTCAGTCACTACAAACGATTCACAAATAATGGTTCAATCATCATCAATTTAATGAACGAATGGGGAGGACATGAACTTTCTCCAAAAGACTACGCTAGTGCTTATAATCAAGCTATCGCTACTGTTCGCCAAGTATACAACGGAACAATTATTATTGATCTACCAGGCTTCGGACATGACATTGAAATTGCGGCGGCAGCCTATCCAATGATTGAGGACAAAAATATAGTTTACTCCCTTCATGTTTATCCAAATGCGGTCAATGTGCAGGAAAAACGTTGGATTAATGTGCAAGATTTGGAGTATTTACGTCAAGCCGAAATGCCTTGTATGATTGGGGAGTTCGGTACGCGCGGATTTGGGGGAACGGATTGGTGCAGCATTGTAGAGTATGCACATGAACAGAATTGGGCAGTTTTCGGTTGGGCTTGGAATGGAGATGGTAAAGGCATGAATATGGTGAGTCCAAGTTGGGTATCGCAGCCTAGAGCTAAAGAATTTGAGCCCACTTCCTATTTAGAAAAAATCGTGGCAAGTTTAGCAGGTGTTCCTTGCAATACACAACGTTTTGGAGATCAAGTTAATGCGCTCTGTGATGAAGCAAGCATTGGGCAAAAATGTGATGATAACAATGAATTCACCATCAATGATCGCTACAATGAATACTGCGTTTGTGCAGGTAATTTCACAGAAATGCTGGACGTTTCAAGCAAACCTGAAATCGTTCTTTATCCAAATCCCGTAGAGCAGTTATTGCAAGTTGAATTTGTCAAAACCAACTTGGTTCGACAAGTCAAAGTTTACAATCAATTTGGACAAGAATTGCAGCGTATTCCTATTTTAGATTTAGCGAAATTTGTAGAAATTGATATGGGGAATTATCCAAAGGGGATTTATGTAGTGACTGGATTTTTAAATGAAAAACGCGTCTTTTCAGAAAAGTTTATCAAAGTAAGATAGTAAATACCAAACTTGTTTGGTTTGCAGATGAAGTCCAACAAGTTTGGTATTTACAGAAATCACTCCTTCTTTGTCTCTATATTTTCGCAATGTTCCACCTTCAATTTCGCTACTTCATCACCATACCATTCTTCAAATTTGTAATATTCCGCAATGTCCAAATCTCTACATCCTTCCTTTTGATGCCCTAATGCAAAATAGACCAAAGCTCGATTCTTGTACACAAAAGGATTAGAAGGGTACATGTCAATGGACTTATTGAGGTCTTCGAGTGCTTTGCCGTATTCTTTTTGTTTGTAGTATAGAAATCCCCGATTGCTATAAATCAATGGCTCATTAGCATCAATCTCTAATCCTTTAGTAAAGTAATAGGCTCCTTGCTCCAAAGAGTCTATTTCGGTATAGATCAAACCAAGATTGACATATGCTCCAATGAAAGTAGAATCTATATCAATGACTTCTCTGCAATATCTAATTGCTTGCCGAGAATTACCTATCTCTGAATGAATAGCGGCTAAGTTATTGAGTAATACAAGAGAGGTGTCATTGATTTCGTAAGCAGATTCCAAGTCAGCAATACTACTTTCAAAGTCTCGCAGCATCCCTTTTGCAGAGGCTCGATTAATGAAATACCCAAAACTCAAGCTATCTACCATACTGTAAGTGATGGCATAATCGTACATTCCCAAAGAAGCATCTAAATAGCCCATAGAGAGATAAAGTGTGCCCAAACGGTTATAGGTTTCCGCGTAGGTAGTATCCATTGCCAAAGTTTTATACAGCTCAATAGCTGCATCTTCGACTCTATCTAAGTCCAATAAAATTTCGGATTTGTAAAGTCGGTAGAGAAGTTCTGTACTATCTTGCTCTATAGCTTTTTCAGTTAAATTCAAGGCATAATTATAGTTGCCTTCTGCTTGTTTTTGTCTGGATAATTCGATGTATTCTTCGGCATTTTGGGAAAGTAGACTAGAAGCTATGAGAAGAAAAATAATCAGATTTAGTAGTTTCATAAAAATCAATAATAATTTTCAAGGGTTAGTTTATCAGCGGAAATTATGTTTTCTGTTGCAAGAGCTTTTTTGAAAATTAATAATCGGTCTGTAAATGGCTGTTTTTCCCCCCAAAGATCAAAATCCAAACAAGCTCTAAATATCTTACCCTTTTTAAGATAATTTTATTCAGGTACTTGTACGTAGAAGTTTTCTCAAAGGTTAGCTTTTCATCACAGTAAAATTTCCATCAATAGGACAGAAAAGATCAAAAACCAACATCAACGATTTATGATGAAAGATCGAATATTTTTCCATGTCCCCAGAGTCACCTCTATAAAATAAATACCTTCCACTAATTCACTCACATTTAGCTGATTAACACCTGCGGCTTGTTGCACTAACTGTCCTAGCTGATTGTAAATATTAATCGTTGCTTTTTGAATAGAAATATCGTCTAGGTAAAGTAGGAGTTCATCCGTAGCTGGATTTGGAAAAACTTCAAATTCAAGTCTATTTGAAATTCGACGAGTGGAAGAAATTGGACTCGCCGTGATATATGCAAGTTCGGTCGTATCTGCACTTCCGAAGGTATTAGTCACCATTAGGCTCAAATCATAATCTCCCGCCTCTTCAAAGATTACGATTGGATTTCGACTGTTGGCAGTTGTGTTCTCTACATAAGAAAAAGTGCTTGGATTGATTGTCCATTCATGCAGTGTTAAATCGCTAGAGTTGCTAATTAATCTGACCGTATCGCCAACATTAGGCGTTAAATTATCTGCCTCGAAAGCAACGCTTGGTGCTAAATTTTCGACTACGTCATTTATATCACGATAATTATCTCGGTAGCGCACTCGTGTAGGAATGAATCTCTCCGCAACAAAATTACCTTCTATTTCTAAGATTGGAACTCTTACTCCTTTCGCCAGCCATTTGTAAGAGCGACGAACATTCTGAATTCCAATTTTGAATTCTGCTACACCAATTGAATCAGTCGAAACTATATCAGAAACCACTCGAATACAGTCAAATTCACCGAAAGGAGTTTTGATGCTGCCCCAAGCATCGACTTCATTGATGCGATAGCCAACAGATTCGTAGCTTCCCAAAGCAGGCAAATTGATGCCAAAAGCGAAGGTGGAACTGTCTCGATCTTCGAATTCCAAGGGAAATTGATAGATTTCATCTTCGTCGCTGTAATAAGCAGGCAATGGAACACCTTGAAATTTCAGTCCAATACCTTCTACCCTAAATTCTCGACTATCGCTTTTGAAATACTGATAGACTTCCCTAAACTGAAATTGCCCAACGCCCAAACTATCCAACTGTAGAACGCCGTAACGATTGAAGCCCAGAAAGAAAAAACCATAAGGCGTATTGATGGCGCGTTCGTATTTTTTTACGCTTTGCCGAATCGGTCTAAGATGCTCGAAGTTCCATTCTACATTAGCTCCACTTTGTTGATAAATGGCAGCGCTGGTGGAGTCCAAAAAGGTTTCACTCAGTCGTAGCGTGTCATTCACGCTTGGCATATCATCGCCTGTAATCCTGATTTGTGCGTAGTTTAGGAATGAGCATAGCAGTAGCAGTGTAATTGTAATCGGTTGTTTCATATTTTTTTATTTCGCTATTTTAGAGGAGCAAAAGTAGGAAAGATTGAAAATATCTTTTTTGTTATTTTTAGATGCCTGTATCCCAAATTGAGTAAAATCCTAAATTTACTAGAATGACGTCCTGCCCCAAAAGCACGTAATTTGGATTTGGAGGGACACCGAGTCCATCTAAATCCATCAAGGTGAAATAAACAGAGAACTGAGTATCTATTTCGTATTATTCTCGATGAAAGTGCAGCTCGAAGAATGTACTTTTATGATTAATCACTTACACTTTAATCCATAAATAAATTCGGCAAAAACAAGGACAACTCTGGAAAGAGCGTCACCAAAGTCAGAACAACTAAACTTACCGCTAAAAACGGCAAACTTGCTTTGCTCACTTTTCCAATAGACACTTTACCAATGCCCGAAGCAACAAAAAGGCAAACACCAACGGGTGGAGTAGTTAAACCGATTATCAAATTTAAAACTGCAATGATCGCAAAGTGAATAGGATCAACACCAACGGTAACTGCTACTTTCAAAAGAATAGGAAAAAGAATGAGTAAAGCAGCGATCGTTTCCATGAAAGTACCTACGAAAATGAGGACGAGATTGATGAGTAATAGGACAAGGAATTTATTTTGCGTGAAATTGAGAATTTCGCTGGAAATCCATTGAGGGAGTTGTTCTGTAATTAGAATCCAGCCAAAAAGATTGGCAAAGCCAACTAGAATCATTAGAGAAGCTGAGGTTTTCATGGAATCTAGTACAACAACTTGTATTCGTTTGAAATTCAATTTTTTATAAACGAAAACGCCAATGATCAGCGCATAAATTACCGCGATAATAGAAGCTTCTGTAGGCGTAAAAATACCGCCGATAATACCAAAAAGAATAATGAACGTCATCAACAGTGCCCAGAAGGTATCTACAAAACTTCTGGCAATGCTGCGAACCGATTGGCGTGGATGTTTTGGGTAATTATTGCGTACAGAAATGAAATAAGTCAAGCCCATCATACCTGCACCCAATAGAAATCCGGGAATCGCACCTGCCAAGAATAATTTCCCTACTGAAAGCCCGCTCAAGGTCGCAGCAATAATCATTGGAACACTTGGAGGAATAATTGGTCCAACCGTGGAAGAAGCTGCCGTGACTGCACACGAAAATCCTTCATCATAACCTTCTTTTTTCATAGCAGGAATCATCACTGAACCGATACTCGCTGTATCCGAAACTGCCGTTCCAGAAATACCTGCAAATAACATCGAAGCACCAATATTCGCCAATGCCAATCCTCCTCGAATGTGCCCCATTAAATGATTGCAAAAGTTGACAATTTTGGCGGTCATACCTCCTTGATTCATCAGATTTCCAGCTAAAATGAAGCCAGGTACACTCAACAGCACAAAGACGTCTATGCCCGAATACATCTTCATGGGCAATATAATGAGCGGAGTTCCACCAATCAGAATATAGGACAGACAAGCAATACCCAAAGAAAAAGCAATCGGAAAACGCAACACTAAACAAATTATAAAAACAGCAATCAGTGTCCAGATCATAGGGCTTTACGATTTTTGTTAACTTCTAAGATGGAATAGTAGCAAATAGTGGAAGATAGGATGAACATACTCAAAAAAACAATTGCCATCGAAATCTTCATACCTGGCGATTTTTCTAGCCAACCAATTTTGATAAATTGAACAGCATAGATCGTCATAATTCCGAAAAGTAGAGCTGTGGACGTTGGAATTAACACAAGCAAGATTCGCTGAAAACGAGGAGAGAGTTTTTCAAAAAAGACTTCTAAGTAAACATAGTAATCATCTTTGAATGCCAAACCTGCAGCAAAGGCAACTGCATAAATGAAGAACAAACGCGAGGCTTCTTCTGTCCAAGCAGGTGCGCTTTCCAAAAAGAAGCGCGCAAAGATTTGCAACACCACGCTTCCAATGAGCAGCCAAGTACTTAGTAGTGTTCCATACTTCAGAATTCGACTAATGCTTTTTTTCATCTTTCCTATTTCTAATTTCACCTTCCAGATTTCTGATTTCCCATTTCAACCTTCCGATTTCCCATTTCTCAAAACAGAAACCTCTTCCATAAACTGCCGATAAACCTCTTGCATTTCTGGTGATAAACTCTCGAAAATGGCTTGCTCACATTTTTCTCCAAAGGCAGCCTTATCCACTTCTACAAATTTCATTCCCTTATCAATCAGTTCTTGCCTCACCTTTTCTTCATTTTGATTAAAGTCCTTATGCTGAAAGACTTGCATATCTTTCGCGGTCTCTAGGAAAATCATTTTTAAATCATCAGGCAGTGCTTGAAATTGTTTTTCTCCAACTACTGGATAACTCCAACTCACTACATGACCTGTCAAATTCAAGTACGCTTGTACTTCTGCAAAACCTGCACTTCGAATCATCGCAAATGGATTTTCCTGTGCTTCAATTGTACCTTGCTGCAGGGAAGTAAAAACTTCTGAGAAAGCCATTGGAGTTGGCTTCGCACCCATGGCACTCCAAGCGGTAACAAAAGAAGGAACATTGGGAACGCGAATGATGAGTCCATTGAGTTCATCAGGATGTTTAATCGGACGGTTGGAAGTTAGATGACGCGGCCCTCTTTCAAAAGTTCCAATAGCACGCAAGCCTACTTTTTCAATCATTTCGGATTCCATGCGCTGTCCAATTTCACCGTGAATAATCATTGCTTTTTCTGCTGAATCGCGCAGCAAAAATGGCATTTCACAAAAGGCGGCAATATCAAACCAATTGCTCAAAGGAGAACCCGTGATTGTCATATCAATCACGCCAGCTTGGATCATTCGAATAGATTCAATCTCTTTGCCCAATTGCTGTGAAGGATAAACTTCTACTTTGATGCGTCCTTCAGTGCGTTTTTCAATTTCTTGTGCAAAAAAATCGAAAGCCCGAAACCACGTGTGATTTTCACTGGTGAGTAAACTCGCTCGGAATAAATATTCAGGTTGGTCGTCCGAATCACATTGGCTGAAAAGCAAAAAGATCGTTGCTAGAAAGATATAAGAAATCAGTTTATTCATTAATGATAGTAAAATGCTGTGTTTAACCTTTTGTATCCTTTGTTCCTTCTGTGGTTTAAAATTTAACTGTTCCCCTAATAAAATCACTCCAGTCTTTGTCCCTTGATCGAAGCAGCAGCCACTCTCGCACTAATGACACAACCTCCTAAAAAAGTACCTTCCAAAGAACGATGACCGTGCATTCCTCCACCACCGAAACCTGCTGCCTCTCCAATAGCGTAGAGTCCTGAAATCGCTTGCTGATTTCCATTAGCATCAACTTGAGAAAGCACTTGACTTTCCAGATTAGTTTGTATGCCTCCAAGACTTTTGCGCGAAAGAATATACTCTTTCATCGCAATCAGCGGCATAGCTTTATCGTCCAATATCTTTTGAAAGTTGCAAGTGCGTACTTTGTCGCCACGGTATTGACGAGCATGAGCGATGCGGCGCAATTGTTCATCATTATGGTAGTTCTTGCCTCGATCAATTTGCGCATCATAATTGTGAACGGCTTCTTGCACATATTTAAGTTTCACGGATTTTTCATCCGAAATAGCGTTCATCTTGCCCACTAATTCTTCCAGTGAATTTCCAACGACTACGTCTTCGCAATTGTCAATTATTTTATTGACCAACTGACCATTACCAACCAAAGCCGTTTTCAGTACAAACTTCAACATCTTCTTATCGCGCATCAATTCATTATGCTCTGAACCTGAAATTGCGAATTCTTTTTTGGCAATTTTCATGTTCAAGATTTGCCAAGAATACTTCACAGGTTCTTGGCAGATGCGTTCTACCAAATAGCGCGTATCGTAAGCAGTGATTAGAGGCATTGGTCCGAAGCGTCGCCCTTCGTAATTCAACCAAAGCGCTGATTTACAAGGAACTAAACTTAGTCCGTGTGCTTCTTTTCTTGGATTATAGTGCCGAATACCTGCGGCATAATTCCATTGTTTATCCAAATTAACGACGCTGCCTTTGATATTCGTTGTAGCATCGTGCAAGTCACCAATTGCATACTGATGCGCACCATTCAGGATTTTTTTAGGTGGCACTCCAAAATCTTTATGCCAGTTGGCTTTCACTTTTTCAATGCTGCCATTAATTCCTCCCGTTGCGATAACTGTAATATCACTTTGTGCTTCAAATTCTTCTTCCCCATTTTCCAATTTCCCTCGAACGCCTTTCACCGTCCCATTTTCTTCTATGATTTCTAGCACCCGATGCCCAAATTGAAGACTTATATTTTTATAATTGGAATGCGCTTTGAGTTGGCGGATCAGTGCATAAGTTAATTCCCAACCTGTCCCCAAAACCATATGAAAGCGAGGCACAGAATTACCAGGTTTGTACAAGCCGCGTTCTACCCAATTGAGTACTGGAAAGAAACCTAGTCCTTTGTCTTCTAGATATTTGTAAGAATGTGGCGTACAAAGGTGAATGTACTGTTCTGCCCATTTTTTCCCCCAATGTTCTTTCTCCTCAAATTCAGCAAAGGAAAACCAATCCTTCATCGCTAAATCCACAGAATCTTTGATTCCTGCGCGCCGCTGATGCTTGCTATTCACGAAGAACATTCCACCAAATGCCCACTTAGCTAAACCACCAAAATTGGCTTCAGTATCTCGATCTATGATTAGGATTTTCTTGCCTGTAGCCAGTAAATCTAAGGCAGCCACTATTCCAGCCAAACCACCACCTACGATGATGACATCAGCTTGGTATTTTAATGTAGGCATTCGTTTTCGTTTTGTTTACGATCACTACATGCGGAGAGCAGAGAGGTTTTTCCAATTCAGATTCTCAGATGCAGTTCGACACAACAAGGTATTAATAGCCAAGTAGATTTCAAAATTTGCTTCGCAGGAACTTAATAGAAAATAAGAGAGGGATTTGCGCAAATGGTGCACTTATCGAATCAAATACATAATCCAAAAGAAAATTACCAAATAAATCCAGAGTGCATCTAGGAAATGCCAATAGATAGTCAAAAGTCGCAATTTGAGTCGTTTTTCTGGGTCAGAAAAATAGACCAAAACGCTAACAGGTTCTTTCATTCGCTTGTAGGCTTTGACTAGGAAAACAATCAAAAAAGGAAGCCCCCCAATAACGTGCGCAAAGTGCAATCCTGAAATGACGTACAAATAAGAAGCAGAAACGTGGGAATTAATTTGAATATTTTGGCTGAATAATTGCTGCCAAGCGACGAATTGCAAGAGCATGAAGACAACAGAAAGCACTATGGTAGCCAACAGAGCACGCTGATAATTTTGAGTATTATCGTGTAGATAAGATCGCTTTGCCCAAAGCATAGTTGCACTACTCCCCAATAGAATTAAAGTATTGAAAATAAATAGGTTAGGTAATTTTATTGGTGGTAAATCACTCTGAATGCGTGTGTAAACAAAAGAGATGGAAAGCGTTAGGAATAAAGCTCCTAAACCAATAAGAGAGAGTATCAAAAGTACATTAAATGGATGGAATGCCATATTTTGATACTCTGCGCTATATTCTTCTGTTGTATCCTGCATTTGTTCCTAATTTGATAGTGCTCTAACAAGGGGAAAGGATTTGAGTTTAAAAGGTTGATGTAAAATTTGGCGGTGCACAAAGAGGTCAGAGGTGATGCTGAGGAAAAGACAACGAGGGAAAATTACATAACTCTATATGACCAAACTAAAAGCGTGTTTATTTGTACTGCCCAAGTTGTCATGGTACAAATATAGAAAAGAATGACCACACTCATTATGGCAAGTAAAATCATCGCTGCAAACCGTTCGCAGTATATATTCTATTACTTATCACAAAATGGCTCAACGAACAGGCTTGAGATAGTCTAGTGCTTTTTGAGCTGGTTCAAAGCCTTCATGTGCAGAGCGTTGTAAAGCGATAAATGTTATCATTAATCCATAAACTGCCTTAGAAGATACATCGGCTAAAGTGAATAAACCCTGCCTTAAAATTACTCCATTGACAGAATTAGCAAACCAAGGAACTAAATAGGCGATAGGATAAAGCGTCCAAGCAAACATCATTAGCCAAAATACTTTTTTTATGTTGATAGCAGCTGGCTTTGGCATATTTTCTGCGCTCTTATGGATTCGCATCCCTACGATATAATTCATGTAAACAAAGAATATAGTACTAATTGCTCCCCAAATCATAAGTTGACTTATGTTTGAAACTTCGTACAATTGTCCAACATAACCTGTGATTATCATTCCCCATGCTGCGAGGACTAGCTTGACAGCATCACTGAACAAATCTTTTCCACGGATATTCAAAACCAGCAGGAGTTGTGTCAACAAACAAGGAATAGTCACCATCCAGTTTACATACCGATAACCATTGGAAAAAGTGGAATCTGCTGCTACATAGCTCTTACCATCAAAGGTGAAAGAATCGCTCCATAAGCTCGTCTGCCCTTGAAGAATTAAACCTGCTGAAACCATTACGATACAGGACAAAGCAGTAGCCGCACGATAGCGTGGTGAGACCAATTGGGACATCAATATGAAAAAAACAAGCGCTGCAAAATGTGCCCCTACCCCCATAGTCAGAAGATGATCTATTCCTTCAAACTGAGCAGGTGTGTAAGAGAATGAATTCTCAATGTTCGTCATTAATAGTCAATTTAACTGGTTAGAAAAAGCTATTCCCATTTGGATGATTTGGAATAGAACTTAAAGGTGAACCATAAGTTCGACTATTATTTTTTGAATATTGAAAACTTAGAGCTTGTCTAAAAATTTATTCAACTGATTGTCAAGAGTTTGCCCAATAACTATTAGAAAGTGAATAAATTATTTCAACGATAAGTCCGTAAAATATTGGCTATCAGAACGATAAAATTTAGACGTGCTCTTAGTAAATACTGTATGACTAGATTTTTATTGAAGAGAAGGTAAGATTGGAAAAAGTAGAGGAATGATTAGCTAGAAATACGTGTATGGCAAGGAATTTTAAGGAATGATGTGTTATAGAGAGAATATTGAAGCATACTTCTTCTCAGTTCGCCTTCCAAAAATAAGGCGTAAACAACACCAAAATCGTAAATAACTCCAACCGCCCAAGCAGCATCAAAAAGCTTAAAATCCACTTGGCGGTATCGGGCACAGCGGCAAAGTTATTGACTGGTCCAACTGAACCGATACCTGGTCCGACATTACTTAGAGAAGTTGCAGCTGCACCAATAGCAGAGATAAAATTCATACCTGTCATGGCTACAGCAAAAGAACCTAAGATGAATAGCAATAAATAAAGTAGTAGAAACACTAGAATATGCGTGACAACTCGCGGCGGGACAGTTTGTTCATTCACTCGAAGCGGTACAATTGCATTGGGATGCAAGAGTCGAATGAATTCTAAAATAGAATTTTTAAAAAAGACCAAATGTCGCACAATTTTGATACCGCCGCTCGTCGAACCTGCGCAAGCACCACAAAAGATTAAGACAAAAAAGATAAACGTAATTGGCGTCGCCCATGAAGTATAATCTGCTGATACAAAGCCCGTTGTAGTTACAATAGAAACAACTTGGAACAGCACATCTCGGAAGGCTTTTTCAAATGCTATGCCATTGTCGTTCAATTGATAAACAGTAATACTCAAAGCAGTAGCCAGCACTATAATCAGTGCACAATACACCTTCACTTCTTCGCTCTTCCAAACTTTCTTAAATTTTCCCTTTAAGATCAAGTAAATTACGCTATAATTCGTCCCTGCGATGAACATAAATAAGATAATCGGATACTGAATAATTGGCACGTCATAGTGCATCATGCTAGCATTTTTGGTAGAAAAGCCACCAGTTGCCATTGTTGTAAGCGCATGATTGATGGCATCGTAGAAAGTCATGCCAGCGAAGAAGAGGATAAAGGTCAGCACAAACGTCAAACCGACATAAATGAACCATAGAATCTTAGCCGTTTCTTGTATGCGTGGATGGAGCTTATCAGAAGTAGGCCCTGGAGCTTCTGCTACAAACAACTCAATGCCTCCAATACCCAACAATGGAAAAAGTGCAACCGTCAAGACAATAATACCCATACCACCAATCCATTGCGTCAAACTTCGCCAAAATAAAATGCCTTCGGACACAATTTCAATATCATTCAAGACGCTCGCTCCCGTGGTCGTCATCCCTGAAACTGTCTCGAAAAATGCGCCTGTGACGCTAGGAATAACGCCACTAAAGAGGTACGGCAACATCCCAAAGCTCACCATACTCAACCATCCCAAAGCAACAACTAAATACCCTTCGCGCTTGCCCACCGAGGCTTTGCTAGTTCCCCCAATCAAGAAACTCGCACCACCTACACCAAGTGTAATTAAGCCTGACCAAAGCAGATGTAGCCCATCTCCACTCTTAAAAATAGAAGAAAAAATAATTCCAGTCAGCATCAAAAAGCCAACTACTAGGAGCATTACTCCAACAACTTTGAGTATGGGTCGAAAACTAATCAACGGAATAAGATATCTAGTTTAGGAATGGCTTCTGGCATTGCGAACACAATGACTCTATCGCCTTTTTGTAGCTGAAAATCACCATCGGGAATATAACTTTCGTTCGTTCGCACAACACCTCCAACGCGCGCCGTATCTGGAAAGTGTAAGTCTTTCAACGGCTTCTTCGTAATCTGTCCTTTTTTATGCACTACGTATTCAATTACTTCTGCGTCCACGCCGTGCAAACTGGTAATCGATTCTACTTTTCCTTTTCTCACATGGCGGAAGATATTATTCGCTGCAATCAATTTTTGGTTAATGAGTGTATCTACGCCAATTTCTTGTGAAATATGCGTGTATGCCTTATTTTCTACCTGTGCGATCGTACGATGAACACCGAAATTCTTAGCAGTCAAACAAGCAATGATATTCGTTTCAGAATTGACAGTCAAAGCAATAAATGCATCCATATTGGGTAAGCCTTCTTCCAAAAGCAAATCAGTATTGCTAGGTTCGCCATAAATAATCAAGGTCTTTGACAGATGCTCTGCTAAGGTTTTGCAGCGCTCTTTATCCTTCTCTATCAGCGTGATATTGTAATCATTTTCTAATAATTTAGCGGTCTCATACGCCAAACCTGTTCCTCCAACAATCATAATTTTTTTCACTTTCACTTTCTCTCTCCCCACCATTTCCTCTAGTTCATTGATGTATTCTTTAGGAGAGACAAAGTAAACGTGATCGTCTTTACGCAAACGGGTATTGCCATTGGGCATCAGCGTTTTCTGTCCACGCAAAATTGCCATCGGGCGATATTTTCGAGCGTCTCCGTTGTTATACACTTCCGATAATTGGCGATTCAATAGAGAAGAGCGACTGTTTAAGGTGATACCCACCAAAGACATTTTGCCATCATCAAACTCGAAAACATCTGTAAAGGTACATTGCTTAATCAAGCGTAATATTTCCATCGAAGCTAAGCCTCTTGGCGAAATCAAGGAATCTACGCCCAACTCTTTGAAACATAGTTGCTCATTTTCTACCAAATACTCCGAATTACGCACTCTAGCAATGCAATATTTTGCGCCCATTTTTTTAGCAAGCATTGCAGTAACTAGATTATTATTTTGGTGAGTAGTAACTGCCACAAAAAGCTGTGCCGTTCCTGCTTCTGCTTGTTGCAGGACTTCGATAGAAGAACAGTCTCCTTCTACGGGTAGGATATCTAAATGCGTTGAAGCGTATTTCAGGACATCTCGATCATTGTCAATCAGGATAATATCTTGGTTTTCGTAGGAAAGTAATTCCGCAAGATGAAAGCCAACATCTCCTGCTCCTGCAATTACAATTTTCATCAGTCTTTGATTAGTGAAGATTCACAAAAAATTGACGGCGCAAAAATGCAACCTAAAGCTGAAAAATTCTGCTTTTTACCTAAAAATAAAGAACTCCAAAGTAATAGTATTGGTTCGCTAATGCTATTTTAACTGAAAATATGTAAAAGATTTGTCAGCTACCTACTGAATATTAAGTTCCTATTTTACCTTTGCTTCTGTTGTATTCCGATAAGCATATTCTCTTAAATACAAACAAAACTCATTTTCATGTTCTTGAAAAGATCAAGCTATCTCTTTCTGCTCCTTTCCTGTTTCTGTTTTTCTGTTTTCGCACAAGCTCCTGTACTCGACGGTAATTTCGACGGCGCATCGGTTTGGGGAACGCCCACCAATGCTGATGGCGTGAAAGGTTGGGCAGATGCTAATGCAGAGAAACTCTACATTATTGATGATGGCTGTTTTTTGTATTTGGGAGCAGAAGTCGAAGCAGCAGCTTGGATGAATTGGGTATTTATTTTCAACACAAAATCGGGCGGTGGATCAACAGATTCTTGGTCGAGGAGCATTGACTACAATCATAATAATAAAGCTGACCATATTTTTCGAGGACATTTTAATGGTTATGCAGAATTTCATTCTTGGAATGGAAGTGGCTGGGATGGTATTGGAAATTCAGTAAACAGTACAGAATTTGCAGAAAACATTCCCAGCAATGACGTGAGCAGCGGGTGGTTAGAAGTACGTGTGCTGAAATCTTCTTTAGGAAACGCTGCCACAGGTGATATTCAATTTTACATCGCTGGAGATAAAGACGAACATGGCTCTTTTGATGCCATTCCAAACGATGATAATGCGACGAGTTGGAATGAAACGAATAATCGTACACCACTCAATAATTACATAACCAATATCAGCATGGGCGGCAGTAGTGGCGCAGTGACCACTGTCGCTCCAAGTCTTCCGACACCCGATGAGCAAGTAACCATTACTTTTAATGCAGCTTGTACACCGTTGGAAGGCGAATCGAAAGTCTATTTTCATTCAGGTGTTTCAATTACTGAAAGCAGTCCAATGAATTTTGATCGCGTGATTGGTAATTGGGGACAAGATGATGGCGTGGGAGAAATGGTGAATATCGGAACAGATTTGTGGGAAATCACCTTACCTTCTTTACGTACCTATTATAATGTAGCAATAACCGAAGATGTCTTTGGATTGAACTATCTATTTAGAAGTGCAGATGGCACAGCGAAAGAAGACCAGAACGGCGCGAACTACTTCAATGATGTCAATACAGGTAATTATTTTTCCATTACCGCACCAACAATCTCCCCTTTCCTCGCAGAAGTAAACACTTCATTCACAACGACTTCCGAGGCAAATACCGCTCCAAACTCTTGGAAACTAGAAGAAGTGGACGATAACGATAATGTATTGAATCTACTAGATACTCAAAATGGTGGACTCACTTTTTCGGACAATATCAGCTTGAATAATACCGATTTCAAACGCTTCAAAGTCACTGCTGATTTTGGTGGTGGCGAAGTTAAATTCAAGTATTTCCAAGCCAAAGGTTATGATGCTGTTGTGGAAGCAGCACGACCTGCAAATATGCAATTGGGTATCAATTATGACAACAACGATCCGAGCAAAGCAACGCTAATTTTCCATGCTCCAGTTTACACACGCCAATTCAAAGGAGAAAATGGCAATGTTCCAACGGGCAATTTCTCGACGCCTGCCAAAGATGTCATTTATGTAGTTGGTGATTTCAACAATTGGGAACTGAACGAAGCCTACAAACTGAATCGAGATCGCGATGGTTGGAATGGAACAACCGACGCCGATAATGATGGCGACCGAGGGGATTATTGGTGGATTGAATTGACGGGTTTGATGGCTGGGCAAGAATACATTTTCCAATATTATTTGAGCGATGGAACACAAATTGCCGACCCTTACACCGAAAAATTATCTGACCCTGATGATGGACAAATTCCAGATTCCATCTATCCAAATTTGATTGAATATCCACAAGAAGCCAGAGGTCGTGCTTCCATTCTACAAACCAATCAAAGCGACTATGTTTGGGAGGCTGCTCCTTTTACCAAACCTAGTACTAATGATCTGAATATCTATGAGTTACACTTCCGTGATTTTACTGAAGAAGGTACTTATCTAGCTGCAATTGAGAAGCTAGAATATTTAGAAAACATGGGTATTAATGCCATTCACGTTATGCCCGTTTCTGAATTTGAAGGGAATTCCAGTTGGGGCTACAATCCTAATTTCTACTTCGCTCCTGATAAGGCGTATGGCACAAAAGATGACTTGAAGAAATTTATAGACGAATGCCACAAACGCGAAATTCAAGTCTTCAATGATCTAGTGTTGAATCATGCCTTTGAGTCAAATGTAATGGCGCGAATGTATTGGGATTCCAATCCCTGCGTTCCGCACAAACCAAATGGCTGCCCTGCTCCAGACAACCCTTGGTTCAACCAATTTCACAAAATGGTGCGCAATACTGCTGGACATTGGGGAGTAGATTGGAATCATGAAAGTGAACATACGCAAGCCTTTATGGATCGCGCCTTAGATTTTTGGCTGCAAGAGTATCAATTTGATGGCTTTCGCTTTGATTTTACGAAAGGTTTCGGGCAAACAGAACCCAACGATTTTCCACAAGGAGATGAATGGGCAAGCACTTTTAATGCAGATCGAATCGGACTATTGAAAAGAATGACAAATGGAATGTGGACAAGAAATCCAAATTCAGTAGTCATTTTTGAGCATTTGGCTAATAATGATGAAGATAAGAATCTCGCAGATTTTGGCATTTCCATGTGGAGTGGTGTTGGTCATCATAATGATGTGAAAGGTTTCATTTTTGGTAACAATACGGATAACACTGACATCTACAATTCAGGAATTTATGATGCTCCTGCGCGTGACTTTATGTTCGCCAATTGGATAAGCTATCCCGAAAGTCACGATGAGCAACGCTTAGCTTATGAATTATGGAATTTTTATGGAGATTTTTCTCCTGGCGATAATGCTGCGGATTCTTTGAATAAAGTGATTGATCGCTTGAAGATCGGTTGGGCTTTTAATTTGCTTTTTCCTGGTCCACGCATGGTCTGGCAATTTGGTGAGTTGGGCTACGATTACGATATCAATTTCAATGGCAGAACGGGCGAAAAACCTGTGCGTTGGGATTATTATGACAATGATAAACGACGCGAGTTATACAATCTAGTTTCTAAACTCTTCTATTTGCGCAATAACTATGATTTGTACGCTAACGATCCTGATTACGGTAATATCGGTTTAGGTGCAGGCAATTTAACAACGCCTAGAAAAATGAAAATTAATGGCACGAATGATCAGGATGTTCTCGTCATCGCAAATCTTGATCCGAATGCCAGTCATAATGTACAACCCGATTACAATCAAGCAGGCGAACGTTGGTATCGCTACAATGGCGATCCAGCAGTGGATGGTAGTTCTTTCACGGTCACTTCTGCAAATTACTTGCTCGCTCCATCTGAAGTTTTGGTATTGACCAATTTTGAAATTCCTACACTTCAAGAATTAGCTATCAAAGTCAATTTGGAAGGCGCGTACAATGGCGTTGCTATGGACGGCAGCCTAGAAATTCCGGTCACCGAACCATTCTCCGATATGCCTAACTTCACGCACGTCGGACAAGGCGGCGGTGAAAGTATTTTAACCGAAGCTTTGCAAAACACTGGAAATGAGCAAATTGTGGATTGGGTTTTCCTAGAGTTGCGAGATGCCAATGATAACACACAAGTACTTGAAACGCGGGCAGCGCTTTTGCAAAGAGATGGAGATGTAGTAGATGTGAATGGAACCTCTCCTGTTGGCTTCAATGTAGTGGCTGGTGATTATTACGTCGTGGTTCGTCCGAGACATCATTTAGGGGTGATGAGTGTGATGCCAGTGACTTTGAGTAATCCCTAAATCCTCCTTCGTCGAAAATTTCAAGCGATTTGTAAAGAATACTCTGCAATTTGCTCAATGAAATGTCATCTTCGCAGTACGATGACAACTAAACAAAAATGGTTATCGTTAATAAACTTCAAAATTCCAATCGAAAGCAAATTTTGATAAAATCCACAGCGTCCAATAAATGACGCAAATCGTTAAATTAAATTCAAAAGATGAAAAAGTTATTGAGTATTTTAAGTGTAGCTCTATTCACTATAGCAAGTTTCCAAGTACAAGCACAAGATGCGAGCTTGGATGAAATTATAGATAATTACTTTGAAAACATTGGAGGTGTAGATGCTTGGAAAAAGGTGAAGTCTACAAAAATGACTGGAACAACTACTACACCAAACGGAGTGTTTGACATCGAAGTAATTGGTATGGAACCAAACTTAACCAAAATCACAGTCAATGTCCAAAATATGGAGATCGTGTTCTCTGCTTACGATGGAGAAACGGGTTGGACTCTGAATCCATTTGGTGGCAGTACGGAAGCAACAAAAATGCCTGAGGAAGCAACTGCAGAAATGAAAAAGCAGCCTTTCCAAGATGAATTCATTGATTATAAAGAAAAAGGTTCTACGGTTGAGTTGTTAGGAACTAAAGAAATTGATGGAACAGAGACGTATGAAGTGAAATTGGTCAAAAAAGACGGTACGGAGAAGTTCTACTACTTTGATACCGAGAACTTTGTGCCCATCATGCAAAAACAAACTTTGGAAACGCCTCCAATGAACGGAATGGTGATGGAAACTTATATGAGCGACTACCAAGAAGTAGATGGTTTGATGATTGCACATTCTGTCGAAAGCAAAGTAGGTGGACAAAGCGCAATGGAAATGACTGCCGAGAAAATTGAAATCAACGCAGAAAGTGTAACTAAAGAATCGTTCATGATGCCTAAGAAGGCAGACGATAATAAGTAATGCTTGGAATTCATTTCAAAAGTGGTTGATGAATGACTCATCGATCACTTTTTTTATTCCTAATTGATGCTGTACTGCGGGTCTACATTTTTAGATTCAAATTAGTGCTTTTTTGAGCCTGAAAAGTCAGAAAAACCAGCATATGGCCTACAAAAAATCCGTTTGATCTGTTCAATCCCTACAAGGGTAAGCTGTGTCAAAAACATAAAACGTCAAACACGACTAATTCTTAATCAAAACGAATCCATTCAAAATGCTACGATTCTTACTCTTCCTTCCCAGCTTTTTTTTCTTCCAAAATACCTTCGCACAATTTAAAGCCTCTTTCGGCGACATCAGTGCAAGAAGCATTGGTCCAGCCGTGATGAGTGGACGAATTGCGGATGTACAAGGCGTTAACAACCAACCAACTACAATTTATCTAGGTACTGCTAATGGTGGTGTTTGGAAATCAGATAATGCAGGCGCGACTTTCCGCCCAATCTTTGAGGAGTACACCCAATCTATTGGTGCAATTGCTGTAGATCAACAGCATCCTGATACAATTTGGGTTGGCACAGGTGAGCCTTGGGTGCGCAATAGTGTTTCTGTTGGTGATGGCGTTTATGTTTCTACAAACGGAGGAACTAGCTGGACGCACAGCGGCTTGAAAGACAGCGAACGAATTTCGGGCATGATTGTCCATCCTGAAAATTCTTCAATTATCTACGTCGCTGTACAAGGACATTTATGGAATGGAAATGAAGAACGAGGCGTTTACAAAAGTTCAGATTTCGGGACAACTTGGGAGCGCGTTTTATATGTAGATGAGAATACAGGAGCAGCGGATATTTCCATGGATGCAAACAATCCAGAGGTGCTCTACGTGACCATGTGGGAACACCGTCGCTCTGCGGATTACTTTAACTCTGGTGGGGAAAGTAGCGGTGTTTATAAAACAATGGATGGTGGAAAAAATTGGACGAAATTGACCAATGGTTTGCCCGAAGGAAAATTGGGAAGAATGGCAGTGGCAGTTGCACCTTCCAATTCTGATGTAGTTTATCTAACTGTGGAAGCCGAGAAAAAGGCAGACAAAGGTTTGTATCGCTCCAATGATGCTGGCAAGAATTGGAAGCTGGTGAATAGTGATTTTGGCACAACAGTTCGTCCATTCTATTTTTCTCGTATCGTCGTAGATCCTAAAAACGAAGACAAAATTTTCAAAGCGGGTCTAAGTTTGACTGCCAGTGAAAACGGTGGCGATGCCTTCAGAACGATTGGCAGCGGCGTACACTCTGATGTGCACGACATTTGGATCAATCCTAAAAATACGGATAATGTGTACATTGGAACAGATGGCGGTGGCTACCGCTCCTTGGATGGTGGCAGAATGTTTGAGATGTTTATGAATCTACCACTGTCGCAATTCTATCATGTGACGGTAGATGATGCTGAGCCTTTTCATATTTATGGTGGCTTGCAGGACAATGGTTCTTGGTACGCGCCCTCAAAAAGTCCTGGTGGCATTGAGAATAAAGATTGGCAAATCGTTAATTGGGGCGATGGTTTTCGTGTCTATCGCCATCGTACGGATGAAAACATCATTTATGCAGAATCGCAAGGTGGAAACATCGTTCGCTACGACCGCAAAGATGGGCAACGTAAGGACATCAAACCGCTCAATAAAAAAGGAGAACCCGAATATCGCTTCAACTGGAATACCCCCATTCAATTGAGTCCAACTAATGACGAACGCTTATATGTTGGTGCACAATTCTTGTTTGTTTCAGAAGATCGAGGGGATACTTGGACGAAGATTTCTCCAGATTTGACGACCAACAATCCAAATAAACAACGCCAAGCAAAATCAGGTGGTCTGTCGATTGATAATTCTACAGCAGAGAACAACACGACGATTTATACAATTGCAGAGAGTCCAAAAGACGAAAAAGTGATTTGGGTAGGAACAGACGATGGCAATGTGCAAGTAACACAAGATGGTGGAAAAACTTGGACAAATACTGTAGGAAATATGCCTGATTTACCCGCTGGACTTTGGGTTGCTCACGTCGAAGCCAGTCGTTTTGATCGTAATACTGCTTACGTGACGATTGATGGACACAAAAGTGGTGAGAAAGCAGCTTATGTATTTAAAACCAATGATTTAGGAAAGACTTGGACTTCTTTGGTAACCGAAGAAGTGGAAGGTTATGCACACGCTATTATTGAAGATAGTGAGAATGAAGACTTGCTTTTCTTAGGAACTGAATTCGGCTTATATATTTCTCTAGATCAAGGTACAAGCTGGAAGCGTTTTGAAAACGGGATGCCTAACAAAGTAGGTGTCCGTATGATGGCGATTCAGCCGCGCGAATCTGCTTTAGTGGTAGCTACTCATGGTAGAGGGATTTATGTGATTGAGGGTATTGATATTTTAAGACAAGTGACGCCAGAGATTGCGGGTGAGACTTTAGCATTTTTGGATACCAAAGATGCGTACTTCCGCTACTTCCAATTGAGCGATCCATTTGGTGGCGCAGGCAATTTTACGGGTGCAAATCCAGACAATTCAGCAAAAGTGGCGTACTATATGCGCAAGCGACATACTTTTGGAAAGATGTCTGCTCAATTATATGATAGCGAGGGCAACTTCATCAAAGAGTTGTCGGCTGGAAAGAGTGCAGGCATTAATGTGGTGAGCATTCCAATCTCTTTGCCTTTACCTAAATCTGCTCCAACTATGAACAGAATGGCACTCGGCGGTAGTCTGACACCTCCTACGCTACCCGAAGGCACTTACACTTTGAAAATCAAGAAGGGTAAGCAAACTTACGAGACGACCTTCAATTTAATGGCTGATCCAAAAACACAATATAGTGCTGCTGATCGCAAGATGGGACACGAAACTCAGATGCAGCTTTATCATATGACAGAGCAGTTAGCTTACATCTACGATGGACTAACGGATATGCACAATCAAGCTGAAGAGTTGAGAAACCAAGTCAAGAAAAAGAAACTTGCAGAGCAACTTAACTACTTTAAGACAAGTACACAAAAATTGAAAGAATCCTTGGTTGCCTTGGAAGGTGATTTTTATGTGGACGAAAGCTCTAGTTTGCGCGAAGATATTTCTACTCTCGCTTTGGGTGTTAGTGGCTATCCAGGGAAACCGACCAATGGGCAGTTGGAAAAATTGGTGGAATTGAAAGATCGCCTAGAAGAAGTACAGCAACAATTTGATAAGTTCGAGGCCGAACTACAAAACATCAATGAGCAATTACAGAAACGAGAGCTGGAAACAATTGAGTTGAAAACCTTTGAGGAATTCAAGGTAAAGTAATCAATCTTCCTGCAATTAAGGTGCAGCCAATAAAACATTGGTAGTTCCAAAAAGAAAATCCTTACTGATCGTACAGTAAGGATTTTCTTATTTATGCTTATTACCTTTGTATAATCAAATTAAACGAATCAACGATGAAACCGACCACTTGCTCTATGATATTACTTAGTCTTGCTCTAGCAAACTGCCAACCTAATTCTAATTCAGAAGAAAAAGACCAATACACCACTTCTGGTTTATCCATCAAAGTTGAAGAACACGGAATAACCGATTCAGGAGAAACCATTGATCTTTACACGCTAGAGAACCAAAATGGTATGAAAATGAAAGTTTCTACCTACGGTGGCATCGTCACTCAACTATACGTTCCAAACAAAGATGGAAATTTAGAAGACATCGTTCTAGGCTTCGATAGTTTGAGCAGTTACGAAGAGAAGCACCCTTATTTCGGGGCTATCGTTGGACGCTATGGCAATCGTATTGCTAAGGGGGAATTTAGCATAGACGGAAACCCTTACACGCTTGCCACCAACAATGGAGAAAATTCTTTACATGGCGGAACAGTAGGATTTGATAAAAAAATTTGGAAGGCTAAGACGATAGAAGAAACGGAAAAAGTAGGAATAGAATTAAGCTATGAGAGCCCTGATATGGAAGAAGGTTTTCCAGGTAACTTGAATGTTATTATTCGCTATTTCTTAAATAATGATAACGCATGGACAATCGAATACAAAGCAACTACGGATAAAAAAACACCTGTTAATTTAACACAGCACACCTATTTCAATCTAAATGGAGCAAGCAGCGGAAAGATATTAGGGCATGAGGTTGTTATAAACGCAGATCGCTATACACCCGTGGATGAAATACTTATCCCAACAGGCGAATTAGCGAGCATAGAAAATACACCTTTTGATTTCCGTAAACCGATGAAAGTGGGTAAAAGAATCAATGAAGATCATCCACAACTCCAGTATGGCAATGGATACGACCACAATTGGGTCATTAACGAAAATGAGGGCAATTTAAAACTAGCGGCCTCCGTATATGCCCCAGAAAGCGGTCGTTTTATGGAAGTACTGACCACTGAGCCAGGCGTACAGTTTTACACAGGCAATTTCTTGAACGGCGAAAATATCGGCAAAGGCAATCAGCCTTACCAAAAGCGATCTGGACTTTGTTTGGAAACACAACATTTTCCTAATTCACCAAATATTGAGCATTTTCCTAACACAATTCTATCTCCTGAAGCAAAATATGAAAGTAAGACGGTTTATCAATTTTCAGTGAAACAATGATTGATGATTCGAGGAGTAGTTGATCTCATTTCAAATCTGAGACATTTCCCTCCAATTTGAGACTGTCTTGATAAAAAGTCGCTCGATATTCCACAGTAAATCCACTTAAAGAAGCATTCACAACTCCTTCGTTCATGATGCTCTTATCAAGAACAAAGGCAAAAAGCGTTCATCTGTTACTTCCAGTGCAGTGTAAACTAAACAATGCTTGATTTTTGCTTTTGCATCTGAATAGACTTCTAAAAAAGCTCTTATTCTAATACTGCTCTTCTACACTCAGCGTCTTCCATCAAAAAAGAATTTATAAGTTTAGAGCTTGTTGGGGAACTTTGCGAACTGATTTTCAATAATTTATGGTTCACGCCTGAGGCGGACACGTCTGCCTAAGGGTTTAAAATCGAGTTTAGCTCCCGATAGCTATCGGGAAGTGAAATTTTTAAGCCGACGGCAGGTTCAAAAAGCATTGGAAATAAGGAAGCATTGGCATAATACTACCTCAAATTTTGTCCATATCGAAATCCAAAAAAATTAAATTTCCCAACAAGCTCTTATATTTGCTCTATCAAAACTGAGCATCAGCACATGAAACGCATTAATTCTATTAAGAGCTATATCTTTCTACTTTTTGGTCTGTTCTCGCCCAGTTTTATGCTCGCCCAAGCGGATACCATAAAAATCGGTATGTTCGTCAATGATCTCTTCGATCTAAATTTGAGTGATCGTAGCTTCAATGCTGATTTTTGGCTGTGGTTCAACTATCAAGACTCGACACTACATCCAATGGAGAACATCGAATTACCAAATGCTAAAAGTTACGATGCAGATTTAGCTTTCATGGAAGAAAAAGAAGGAATACTTTGGGCAACGAAGAAGATACAAGCGGCTTTCAAAAAAGACTGGAACATTACTAACTTTCCGTTTGACATTCAAATGCTAGAGATCAAAGTAGAAGAGAGTGATAAAGATATTAGCGATTTGGTCTATCTCGCAGATTTAGAGAACACTAAATACTACGAAAACATCAGCGTTTCTAATTGGGATATTATTGATTTTGGTATAAAAACAGCAGCCGTTCAGTATCCAACCACTTATGGTGATCCTACGCTATCGGGGAGTAGTACCTATGCGAGAGCAACGGTTTTCTTCAAACTAAAACGTAAAAGTCTAGGCCTATTTTTCACTCTGTTTACGGGGGTTTATGTCGCTTTTTTCATCTCTGTTTTGGTCTTTTTTATTGATCCTATTTATGTTGACCCACGTTTCGGACTTTCTGTAGGTGGACTTTTTGCTGCAGTTGGAAATAAGTATATCGTTGATTCTATTTTACCGCAATCTACGGCTTTCACCTTGGCAGATAAGATTCATGTAATGACCTATTTCTTTCTACTGGTCTGCATCATCATTTCAGTCATTTCACTGCGTATTTGGAAGAATGGAAATGAGCAAAAATCAAAGCGACTAGATCGAATTTCTTTTTATGCGGTGACTTCACTTTTTGTATTACTAAATTTGATCTTTATTTTACAAGTAAGTCCATGAACCTAATGATTTTATCAGGACTCTTTACTTTTACCATCCTTTTTTTAAGATATCTATTACGAGTTGCACCTCTTCCTCTTTTAGCAAAACGTGTATAGGTAATGTTAGAGTTCTTTTATCAATGTAATCTGTGCAGGGAAGATCAACTTGTTCATAAGTTTCATACCGATCATTGCGTTTGTAGTGAACACCAACATAAACTTCGTGGGCTCTAAAATGCTCAATGAGTGCCTCTCTATTTTCGACGAGAATGGGATAGAAATGGAAGGACGATCGCTCTATATCTCGATAAGGATAGAGTTCAACACCCGCAGTATTCTCTAATTGATTTCTGTATTGATGAGCTATTTTTGCTCTCTTTTGATTGTCTTCTTCTAAATATTTGAGTTGCTCAATACCAATTGCAGCATTGATATCAGTCATATGGTATTTATAGCCAACATTAGCCACAGTATATTCCCAAGAATAAGCTCCTTTGCTTCTTTTATAGGTATCTTTGTCTATACCTAGCCACCTCAATTTCTTGGCTTTCTCGTAAAAAGCTCGATTGGAAGTAACTAACATTCCTCCATCACCAATTGGTAAGTTTTTGACTGCTTGAAAAGAAAAGACACAAATGTTATTACTATTTCCTACTCTTTTTCCATCAGGATAATAAGCTCCTGTGGCGTGTGCACAATCCTCTATTACAGCTACGTTATGCTTAGCAGCCAGCGCATTAATTTGCTCCATTTGAGCCGTATATCCAGATAAATGGACGACTATAATTGCTTTTGTTTTTTCGGTAATTTTCCTAGCCAAGTCTTGTGGACACATATTACCAGTCTTATCAACATCTACAAAAACTGGTTTGGCATTTTTGTATAAGATGACATGGTTAGTTGAAACAAAGGTGAGAGCAACCGTACAAACTTCGTCTCCTGCTTCAACTCCTAACAAGTCTAAGGCAATATGCAAACCTGCCGTATTAGAATTTAATCCTACTGCATGATGAGATTGTGCACATTCTAAATAGGTCAAAAAATCATCTTCAAATTGTTTTGTTTTAGGGCCAAGACCAATCCAGCCAGATTGAAGTACCTCGGTAACTGCCGCCATAGAGGATGGGCGAATATGTGGTTTGAATACCTGTATAGACATAGTATGGATAGTTAGCCATACTTCTCGGAATAAATGAAGACGAGAGCGTGTAAAGTAAATTGATGGTGTCCTGAAATCCAATTAAATCTTTGAAGTCAAAAAATCTTTAATTCTCACTTTTGTTCCTAAAAGAGGTAGTTTTGAAAGTGTGAAATACAAAAACCATCAAACAGTTCTCCTGAACACTCACTTATAAACACACAAATCTAATGTCCAAAGCTTATTCCATATTGAAAGCATGGAAGTGATATAAACTTAAGATGGAAATAACAATGCTCATTCACAAAGAATTACGAAGCCGAATTAAAGTACTGAAAATCAGTCAATTATTCTTTACAAATATTATCTGTGAATAAGGTATAATAATTAATACGTAATTGCGTCCAATACAAAGAATCTTTCATTTTTGAAATGATACGTGACGATCGGACTGTACTGTAAATTATTCCCAAAATCATGTAAATTAATTCTTGTACATTGGGTACAACCAACAGAACCTACTATGGAAAATAAGATAGAATACATCAAATATAACACATAATCTACACTGTGTGTATCTTAGCCTAAGATAGTGCATATAATTAACTATACTTTTACGGTCTATTTACACTCGGCAAATCCACGATTTACTTCTTGGGGCTATCGCTAATTATCGGGACAAATTGTTGATTATCAATCAAAGTGGTTTACAAATATTTTCTTCACATTTTAGCTGTCCCTCATTTTTGCATACCTTCGCATCAGATCAAAATCCTACAAACAAGAACAAATGCAGCAGCCATTAATTACGGTTATTATTCCTACTTATAACTATGCACATTATATCGTACATACCATTGAAAGTGTACTATCGCAAGACTATCCAGCGGATAAAATGGAGATAGTAATTGTAGATGATGGCTCGAAGGATAATACCAGGGAAGTAGTAGAAGCCTTGCGGGATGATCGAATTCGTTTTTATTATCAAGAAAATGCTGGAAAAGCAAAAGCTACCGCTAAAGCCATTCAATTAGCAAAAGGGAAATACATCTTCAATTCAGATGCAGATGATTATTTTTTACCTGGAAAAATTCGTAAAACAGTTGAAATCTTCGAGACACACTCTAACGTTGTTCATGTAGGCAGCCCTGCACTCATTGTTTGGGAAGGAGAACAGAGAGAAAAAATAGAACCTGTTCCAGTAGAAATACTTGGAAAAGTCTTGAGTGGAGAACGATTAAGTATTTATTTTTTAGAAAATAATATGCTTTATGGCGGGGGATCTACCTATGCAGCAAGAGCAAAATTTGTCAAACAGCTAGATATTACAGCAACAGTCAATCAGTATATTGATGAATTTTTAATACTGGGTATTCTGCCATATGGAGATGCGTACTTATTGGATGAAGCACTGAGTGTTTGGCGTGTACACGGGAATAATTATTCTGGCAAGCGCAAAACGAAAGAAGAACTCTTCAGGAAAGAAAGTGAGCTGAATGCTTCTTCGAAGGGTACGCTAGATCAACTCTCTAAAATTGAAGGAATGCCAGAACACTTGCTTAAAATTTATGAATTCAAGCATCAAATGCGCCTCATTAGCACTCAGGAGAAATTAAAGACCAAATCTCTTAGCAATATTCTCCACTTTTTTGCTCATTTTGTTTTTAAAAATCCACAGCCTATTCGTGTCTTAAAAAAATACAAAGCCTTTAATCGTTTACTTCCATTATTTCTTTTGAAGCTGCTGAAATAATTTAGTACCTCAACGGCAGACCTCTAAAAAGCCAATTATGGCTTCATTATTTTGCTCGTAAATACTTCGCTAGAATGCATGGCTTTAAGCCAATAAATGGTTATTGAATATTACCTGTAGATAACTCAACCCTCAAAAATGCAGAGCTACTGATGCTAGAAGTCCATGATAGGTCAGAATCAAAAAGCGGGAGATTGATAAAACACCCTTCTGACTTCGAAGCATTGAAGTTATTTTGGTCAGATTTCTTCAAAAGGTCAGGTGTGAGAAAGTATAAAATTGTAGAAACCTGTAGTTCAGAAGCAAAACTAAAGATGGTGATAAGTGCTTTTTTAAAGGAATATAAACTGAGATATTATTTTGATTCAATACAGTGTAAACTAAGTTTTATGCAATTTTTAACCAGAGGAGTTTGAGGAAGAAAAGCGGTTTTT
>JBCDFY010000038.1:0-37821 GCA_039176995.1 Bacteroidota bacterium | reverse complement strand
GCTAAAATTTGGATTGAATGTTACGATTAAGCAAGTAAGCGTATGCTGATAGCCATCGGCACGCGGTTACAAACCGCGACCATCAACAGCAAAAACAACAATTGTAAAATTTGTAGAGAAGTTTTTTCAGCTTTCGACTTTCAACTTTCCTCTTTTTCAGAAGTTCAACTTCCACTAAAATTTGGATTGAAATTTGGTTTTTTAGGAACTGAGCGTATGGCATCGCGGTTACAAACCGCGACTATCAACAACGTAAAAAAACTTTGCGTCTTTGCGCCTTTGCGTGCCATCTACCACAAAAACCATACACTTCAAAAACTTTGCGACTCCGCGTGAGTTATCGCCCCAAACGAATCGCCACTGCCTTCCGATGCGCTTCCAATTGCTCTTCCGCCGCCATTTTTTCTACCGAACTTGCGATATTTTCTAAGCCTTCTTTCGTCAATTGCTGAAACGTAATTTTCTTCACAAAAGAATCCAAGGAAACGCCGCTGTACGCTTTGGCAAAACCGTTGGTTGGCAAGGTATGATTCGTACCAGAAGCATAATCACCTACGGATTCGGGCGTATAATTGCCCATAAAAACAGAACCTGCATTGATGATGCCTTCTGAAAAATTATTGACATCTTCTACTGCTAAAATCAAATGTTCTGGTGCGTAAAAATTAATGAGATCTAGGGCTTGATTTCGATTTTCTACAATGACTGCAACGCTATTTTCCAAGGCTTTTTCAGCCATAGTTTTTCTGGGCAAATTTTGCAGTTGCATTTGAATTTCTGTTTGCACTTTTGTAACAAATTCTTCACTAAACGCCACTAGAATGACTTGACTATCAACGCCGTGTTCCGCTTGCGAAAGTAAATCTGCTGCCACGAAAGCAGCTTCTGCACTTTCATCTGCACAAACTAAAACTTCTGAAGGTCCAGCAGGCATATCTATTGCGATTCCTTCTTTGTTGACGAGTTGTTTAGCTGCGGTGACATATTGATTACCCGGTCCAAATATTTTATAAACATTCGGTACGCTTTCTGTACCATAAGCCATTGCAGCAATGGCTTGAGAACCACCAATTTTGAAGATTTTAGTGATGCCGACTAAGTTAGCGGTATAAAGAATCGCGGGATGAATACTTCCATCTTTCTGCGGCGGTGTGCAAAGCACAATTTCTTGGCAACCCGCAATTTTTGCTGGCACGCCCAACATCAAAATCGTAGAAAAAAGTGGTGCCGTTCCTCCAGGAATGTATAAGCCCACTTTCTCGATGCCTACGTTTTTTCGCCAGCATTGGATGCCAGGCATGGTTTCTACAATTTGAGGTGTGGTCTGCTGCTGTTCATGAAATTTTTTGATGTTTTGATAGGCAGTTTGAATGGCCGTTTGTAGTTCTTGACTAACAACTTTTTCAGCTGCACCTATCTCATTTTCAGTTGCTTGCAAATGATGGAGTTCTACACCGTCGAAACGTGCAGTGTAATCTCTCAAAGCAGCATCGCCTTCTTTTTTCACTCGCATCAATACTTCTGACACCACGCTTTCTAACTTTGAACTATCCAAGGCAGGACGTTTCAAAATCGTTTCCCAATCTGCATTTGAGGCGTAACTGTAAATTTTCATGCTTCTAATTCCTTTTTGAGTTGTCCTATTTTGTAAACGCGATCCATAGAATAAATGTCTTGGTTTGCGTCTACATATTCCAGTAATGAAAGTGCCTTTTTCAAGCGATCTTTGGCAGTTTCGTAGTCTTCGATTTGCTCTCCTTCAAACTTCAATAAATCAGCAATGGCTTCCAATTCATCTACACTCAATTCTTCTTCCACCGTCAGCCAATCCAACAAATCCGCAGGTGGTTTTTCAATCAAATCCTTCCGATTGATTGGTAACCAGTCATTATAAACCTCTTCAATCACCAAAAGTTGTTGCTCCCAATCTTTTCCGATTAGGCGCGCCATTACCTTAGCAACTTGCTGCGTTAAGCGTTCTATATAATCTCTTTGAATCACCGTTTTTTAGACTGGAAGAAGCGAGAACCGAGAGGCGAGACTTATCAGTTTCTTTGCTCCTATTGTAGAACTGAATCAAGGATATTTGATTTTGGGGTAGATAGACACTGACCGCAAAACACTATAACCATGAATCCATAAAATTTCTTTGTGTGACCTAGAATTACCTCATCTTAGGACGTCTTCGCTTGCCGCCTTGACGCATCATTTGACCACCTTGCCCTCCTCTGCGCGCGGCTTTCACTTGTCCACGTTGGTTGAACACTTTTTCGAATTCGGCAATCTGTCCAAGCAAATTCGGCTCGGTAATATTCATTTTTTTGACCTTTCTGAAATGTCCTTCTGCTTGTTTCCATTTGCCTTTATTTGCGCTAATATTCGCCAATTGCAGTTCAATCATCGCACGTTCATTGTCGGTCGGTACATCAATTTCTTGTGCTTTTTTTAACCATTTTTCACTCTCTTCCATATCTTTTCGATGTGCTGCAAAAGAACCTTTGAGCATATAGAAAAATGCTTTATTAGTGGTGTACAACCACTTAGGATTCAAGGTCATATCCAAACGTTTCTCCGCGCCATCAATATCCATGGATTGCATCAAGACGCCTGCAGATTGCACCGTTCCAAATAGAATATAGCCAACCAATAGAAAAATACCAACCAATAGCAATGGAAAAGAATACCAAAAGCCAAAAAGAATCGCTAAAATGATACCTGCTACTAGAAAAACGCCAATGAGGGCAAAACGTAAATATATGTTGATCGTCATATTCTATTGTTGATTTGTTTAACCGTTGATCTGTTGATTTGAGTTCAACGAGCAACGTCTTTCTAAATCTGATTTGCTGCAAAAATAATAAAAGTATCTCTGATGTGGATTTGTTTAATTGTTGATTTCTTGCAAATATTTACCACATTAGTCACAATAGTTGATTTCACATAGCACACACCGTTATGGGTAAACATTTTTAGTGAAAAATGGACTCTTATTGCAGCAGTCTGTAATGACTTTGTGTAAAATATGAAGTATTTCAATTCAACAAATCAACATTATCAACAAATCAACATTATCAACAGATCAACAAACCAAATCATTGTTTACTTAAGCCTTGTTCTTCGTCGTCTGCATCTGAAAAATAAGCAGTTGGATACAAAAAACGCCCTTCTTCCAGTTCCTGTGCAGCATCTATCATCGTTTTTGCAATTAAACTGGCTTCTACAGGACGATATTTACTCACCAAACCGCCTGTCACTCGATCCAGTCCTCTGCCCAAACGATTGGCAATTTGTTCGCCCCAGCGCGATTGATTTTCAGTATTGACAATAGCAGAAGGTCGAAAAGTATGAACTGCCCAAAAGGGTAGGGCATTGATGGATTCTTCTAGGCTTGCTCGAATGCGCGCATTGAAATTCATAGAAGTTTTACTGGAGCTGACGGAAGAAAGCAACAAGCATTGATTAACGCCATTCATTGCCGCAATTTTGGCGATTTGGAAGGAGTATAAATTCTTAATTTTCACGTCACTCACGTTCTTTTTGGCTTGCTTGATGTCATAAAAACAATACAAATCATTGCCTTCGATTTGTTTTTCTAATCGCTCTGCTTGAAAAGGAAAAAAGGTGATTTTTGGATGTTTAAATTCAATTTTTTCCTCATCAAAAACCAAGATCCGCTCGTAAGATTCGTGTTCTATTAATTGTTCCAACACTGCTTGCGCTGCAATATGCGAAGCATTAAATACTAAAGCAGTTTTATCATCTTTGATTATTTTCAAGAGGAACAATTTTTATGAATTTGAACGGAAATGCTCAATTTAAGAACAATTTAACGGCTTTTTTTCTTCCTTTAACAAGAAGTTACTAATCTATATGACTGTATTTGACTGTTATTATTAAGGATTTCAAAAGTGGACACAAATTAAAAATGAAGGATTTCGTTTCCAAAATTCGCAGAAAGTCTTTTCAGCCTAAGGCAGACTAAAGTTTTCAAAGGTGAAAAGACTTTCTGCTAAAGGATTTTAAGGGAGAAAAACATGAAAAATTGTAGATTTTTCATGCTTTTCTCCCTCAAACTCCCAGCGGAGCATCCAAAAAATCCTCCTTAAAAGATTTTTTGGATGCGACTAGAAGAATCTTAAAAAGATATCCACTTTTGAATTAAAGATAAAAGTATTTGATATTAGAAAATTATAGACGAAAAAAGTAATGAATCAAATCGTCTAAATTCTTACTTCTAGCAGTCCATCTGTCTCATCACAACTAACAAGCTATGCGTATTTTCGTTCTCTTTTCTTTTCTGTTATTCACTTTCGGAATCAAAGCACAAACGATTGCAGATGCCTTGCGTTACTCAACGCTTGATGTCACTTCGACTGCTAGAAATATGGGTGTCGGCGGAGCAATTGGTGGTTTGGGTGCTGATTTTGCGACTTTGAGTACGAACCCAGCAGGATTAGGTGCATATCGCTTTTCAGAAATGGTTTTTACACCTGCTTTCACTAATATTAATTCTTCTTCTGTCTTGACGAACGATCCAAATCCAGCAGAAGTGATTCAGGATGAGACGAAATTTTTGTTGAGTAGTTTGGGAGCAGTTTTTGTTGGTAAACCTCAGGCTTCTAAATGGAGTACGTTTAGTTTTGCAATGGGCTTGAATCAGTTAAATAGTTTTGAGCAAGACTTTCGCTTTGCAGGCAGTTCCGTTGGTTCAATTGTAAATCGTTTTCAAGATCAAGCTAATGCAGGGGTATTTAGTGACTTTGAATCCAATTTGGCAATAGATGCTTTAGCGGTTTATGATTTGGAAGGTGACGGTTTTTATGAAAGCGATGTGGAACTCAATCCAACAGCTAATTTGGCGAAAGATCAGACGATTTTACGCTCTGGGACAACGCAAGAATTATTGTTTGCAATGGGCGGAAATTTTAATGAGAAAGTGCTATTTGGTTTTTCTGTCGGCGTTCCATTTTTGAGATATGAAGAAGAGAAAACTTACGAAGAGAGCGACCCACAAAATGAATTAGATTTCTACGAGAACTTAGAATATATCGAAACACTCACGACGGAAGGTGCTGGTATTAACGCTAAGCTGGGCGTGACTATTTTGGCAACTCAAAAAGTACGTTTCGGAGCAGCAGTACATACTCCAACGGTTTATTCTTTAAAGGATATTTTTACCACTGATTTGAGCTACACTTTCGATGATGGTGGCATTGAGCAAGGTTTGGCTCGTTCTCCAGAAGGTGAGTTTGATTATAGCCTAAGAACACCTTGGCGGTTCATTGGCGGCGCAGGTTTCATTTTGGGAAAGGCAGGTTTCATCACTACCGAAGCAGAATGGATCAATATGGGCAATGCTTCTTTTAATTTGACTAGAAATAGCGATGCGGTCGAGGATGCAGAATATGAAGTGGAAGTCAATCAGCAAATAAGCGATCAGTTTAATAATGCACTGAATGTGAAGGTTGGAGGAGAATTGGCATTAGGCGATTTTCGATTGAGAGGTGGTTTGGGTTTTGGATTTTCTCCTGATGTAGAGGTAGAAGATGTAAATCGCTTGGTCAGTTTAGGATTGGGTTATCGCAAAAATCGTTTTTTCGCCGATGCTGCTTTTCGTACTTCGGTGAATGAAGGCGTTTATTCTCCTTATGTATTAGCAGATATTTCACAAGAGCAATTTGTGACGACGGAGACGACGGATAACCGTTTGTTGTTGACGATTGGGTTTAAGTTTTAGGTACATCACGCAGAGTTCGCAGAGCGCGCAGAGATGTAATTTTCAGAGAATTGTTATTTGAACATGGTTCTTCGTCCATATTGACTGCAAATTCGACAAGTATTTGGGTCGTGTCCTCTGGCAGGGCAATATTCTCTGCCATAGAAGATGATTTGTAGATGTAGTTTATTCCATTTTTCGCGAGGAAACAATCGCTTTAAGTCTTTCTCAGTTTTTTCTACATTTTTGCCAGTACTCAATTTCCAACGATACGCCAAACGATGGATATGCGTATCTACAGGAAAAGCTGGATGTCCAAAGCCTTGCGACATCACCACAGAGGCGGTTTTGTGTCCAACGCCAGGTAGTTCTTCTAGCGCTTCAAAACTTTCGGGTACTTGCCCATCATATTTATCTATCAGAATATTAGAAAGCTCACTAATCGCTTTTGATTTTCTAGGAGACAAACCGCAGGGACGAATGATTTGACGAATAGCATCTACGTCCATTTTTGCCATGTGGAAAGGATTGTCTGCTTCTGCGAACAAGAAAGGCGTAACTTCATTGACGCGTTTATCAGTGCATTGTGCGGAAAGAAGGACTGCAATGAGCAGCGTGAAGTTATCCATATGATCGAGCGGAACGGGCGTCTCTGGATAGAGTTCTTCTAAGATATCAACAATGTCGTTGGCGATTGCTTGTTTTGTCATTGATTTTGTTCTTTATCTGGCTCGTCGGTTTTGTTTTCTACATCTTTGAAGTACGATTTTGTTTCTGCTAAGAAGTATGCTGCGTTGTGGACTGCTTTTGCTGCAATATTGGAAGAGACTTCATTGCCATAACTATAATCTGCTATCATTCTGTAATTCTCCAATTGCGCTAGATATTCGCCGAGCGTCTTAGGAAGTATTCCTGTTTTTATAAATAATTCACTGAATTTACGTCTAGTACCTACGTGTGTTTTTACAAGAACGTCGTCATTTTGCAATAGAGATTGTGCACAATGAAACGCAGCGTAGTAAGCTCGATTAACTGCGGACTCGTATCTATCATTTTCTAATAGAAATTGAGCATCTTCTAACATTTTTTCCGCATCCTGAATTACTGTACTAATGTGTTCCTCCATAGATATATTCTATCTTTTCTAACTTGGTTTAAAAAAAAGCTATCGCCAGATTCCCATTCTGTTTCACTCATTGGAAAAACGGATAGTATCTGATTGTACTTATAATCCAACTCATAAATCAAGCTAACTATATCCGTCACTTCTTCATAAACATCTATCTCTATTCGATCTATAATAACCAATACATCAATATCTGATTCCTCGTGTGCTTCATCTCGTGCATAAGAACCATATAGCAAAATACCATACAACTCTTCGCCATAATGCGCCTGCATAATCTCTAGAAAATCAGCTAGAATCGGTTGAATGGACGATGATATGTTATTTGAAAAAAGATAATTCATTTGCATAAAGTTAAATTAGTTCTTTCAGTTACTATTATTGAGCTTCCTGCCCTTTATCGTTCTTTTTAGTAGCAGCATAAAAATAAGTCACTGCAGCCAATATAAAAAGCGAACCTGCAATCTGGAAAAGCAATTTACTTTCTGAGTAAATACTATTAACTAGATTCAAAATTCCTGCAAGTAGGAAAATGATTCCTGCAACGGTTTGTGTGCTTATTCTTTTTTTCATGTTCTATCAATCGAATATTACTACTTCAAAATCGAAACGGCTCTTTCTACGCCAGCCACCAATTTATCCACTTCCTCTTTTGTATTATAAACCCCAAAAGATGCCCGAACCGTCCCAGGAATACTAAAGCGATCCATCAAAGGTTGGGTACAATGATGTCCTGTACGAACAGCAATTCCCTGTTTGTCCAAAATAGTTCCTAGATCATAAGGATGAACACCGTCAACTAGAAAAGAAACTACGCTTGCCTTGTTTTTTGCTTGACCAATGATGCGTAAGCCTTCAATTTTGGAGAGTTTTTCGGTCGCATAAGCCAGCAATTCTGCTTCGTGCGCGGCGATGTTTTCCTGACCAATTTCTTTTACGAAATCTAGTGCCACACCTAGTGCTACCGAACCTGCAATATTCGGAGTACCAGCCTCGAATTTATACGGCAGTTCATTGTAAGTCGTTTTCTCAAAGCTCACCGTTGCAATCATTTCTCCACCGCCTTGATAAGGAGGCATCGCTTCTAGCCATTTCTTTTTTCCGTACAGCACGCCCATGCCTGTTGGTCCATAGACTTTGTGCGCAGAAAAAGCATAAAAATCTACATCCAAGGCTTGCACATCTATTTTTAAGTGCGGCGTCGCTTGTGCACCATCTATCATCACTGGAATATCGCGCTCATGGGCTTTTTCGATGATGGTTTCGATTGGATTAATCGTTCCTAAGGCATTGGAAACGTGAACAACTGCGACGATTTTGGTTTTGTCACTTAGAAGTTTTTCGTATTCCTCAATTAGTAACTCACCTTGCTCGTTAATGGGAATCACTTTGAGCTTCGCACCCGTTTGCTCGCAAATAATTTGCCACGGAACGATATTGGAATGATGTTCCATGGTAGAAATGATGACTTCATCACCTGCTTTCAAAAATTGTCTGCCAAAAGAAGAAGCCACCAAATTCATGCTTTCGGTTGCACCTTTAGTAAAGATGATTTCTTCGGTAGAAGCGGCATTCAAAAATTCCCGTGCTTTTTCTCTTCCCAATTCAAATGCCTCTGTCGCCTCTTGACTCAAACCATAGACTCCACGATGCACATTGGCATGCTGATGTTCGTAGTAATGCTCCAAGGCTTCTAGTACCACATCCGGTTTTTGGCTAGAAGCAGCACTATCTAAGAATACCAAAGGTTTACCATTCATCTCCCGCTCTAGAAGTGGAAAATGCTTTCTTATCGTTTGTATATCAATTTGTTGCGTTGTATTCGCTTCCATATTTTTTATTTTCTATAACCTGACGGTTAGACTACTAGAATAGTTGATTTCGGGAGCATACACTCGTTCTATCGCTCCTGTCTCTTCATCAACAATATCTGTAAAATCTCCTTCTATCTTTTTTAGAAATTGTTCTCTGGTTTTTCTGAATTCCTTCAATTCGTTCATTTCTTGACTCACGTCACTCCAAAGTGTATCTCTGGAGTAATTGTATTGCCTTTTTTGAGTTACAATAAGTTTGGCGGTCCCGAATTCGAATTGCTCCAACTTTTGATTTTCCGCTTTCGCAATAGTTGCATCTTGAATTTCTTTGGTTAAAACCCTTAGATAAGCATCATAGCGTTTGAACTCTATGTACATCTTCAATAAATCATAACGATCATCTAAAATGATACGTTCAGCATCTTCTTTAGCAAGTGCCTCTATCTCTTTTTTGCCAAGGTTTCTATCAATTTCGCCTATGGCTTTGACTATCTTTGACATGAGTGTTTTACTTTGAAATTGAAGTATTCGTTTTATAGTAAACTCTCCTGTCTTCGCTAAGTTTTGATTAGCCATTATCTGATACTAAGACAGCAGATACTTTTGAAAATATCTGCTGTCTTGTATTTATTAATACCCTTAGAAGTTAGAGCCTGATATTTTAAACTTATCCCAACTTATTTTCAATCTTAGAAATAACATCTGCTCTCACTTCCCCAATTTTCATAGCCTCAATGGCTTCTGCTACAAATGCTTTTTGTAATAAACTCTTCGCTTGCGCTTCTGGAATACCGCGACTGCGCAAGTAGAAAATAGAACTTTCGTCCAATTGTCCGATGGTCGCGCCGTGGCTACAACGCACATCATCGGCGTAGATTTCTAGCTGTGGTTTGGCATCCATTACTGCGGTTGGCGAAAGTACCAAACTGCTGTTTTGCTGGAAGGCATTGGTTTTCTGTGCATCTTGACGCACCATGACTTTACCATTGAAAACGCCCCTTGATTTATTGGTCAAAATGCCTTTGTACAATTCATTACTGTTGCAATGTGGCATGGCGTGGTCAATGAAGGTTTGGTTATCAATATGCTGATTTCCTGTTCCTAAATAAACACCATAATAATTGGTCATTGTGCCAGAATCTAATAGTTCTGTACTTAAATTATTACGCACCATTCGTCCACCTAAATCTACAGCATAAGAACTATACGTGCTATCGCGATGCTGACGAACTATGGTGTTGTTGATTTGAAACGCATCTTGGTTTTCGTACTGCAAACGATAGTGGTGTACATTGGCATTGGCTTCTACATCGAAATAGTTAGCAGTATTGTTAAAATACGCACCTTCTGAATTTAGTGAATGATAACTTTCGATGATCGTCACTTCGCTACTTACACCTGCCCAAACGAATAGCTGCGGATGCGTCAAATGCGCTTCTTCACTCGGCACACTGATATTCAACAAATGAATCGGTGTGCTGAAGGCGTAGTTTTTCGCCACTTTGATGAAAATACCATGGTTGGCAAAAGCATGGTTCAAAGGCAAGAAAGTGTTTTGACCCGTTCCTCCTTTTTGCTCTGCTTGTGTTTCTATCCAGCCTTTATTTTCTTTATCCTCTATTGCTTCTTCCAAGCTCTGTAACTGTACTTCCTCTGGTAGTTTAGACCAATCAGATAAGTTCTTATTCCAAATGCCATTGACGAAGACTAAAGTCACTGCCTCTAAATCCTTAAACTGAAAGGCTTGTACTTGCTCCGCTGTCAAATCCACCGCTTTTCCTTCTTGAAAAGAACGTTGAAAAATGCGCTTCACGCTGGTATATTTCCAGTCTTCATCGCGCATGGTTGGAAAATCCAATTGCTCAAACTCGGCAAAAGCAGCTTTGCGAAAATTAGCGATTGGATGATTGGCATGACCGTTTAGGCTTTGCTCGTAGAGTTTGAACAAAGTGCTAAACCAATCTTTGGAAGTTGTATTGTTTTGGACTATTGTTGACATTAAAAACGTTGCTTTTTATTTTTTATCTATCAAATCAACCATCTGCTGAATCAATTCTTCTACTTGTTCAATCATTGGTTCAATTTCTTTCTGTGTGACATCGGAATAATCTCTATAATCTGCGTCTTGTCTAAGGTTAAATAGTTTATTGTATAGCAGCCCTGCAGATGAATCTATTAAGCTATTTGCCACTAACTCTTTATTGAAGATTTTCTTTGTTCCTGCATGAGTGCTAGCCTTAAATCCGTTTATAACTAAATAAGCAGAGGCAATGTAGAAACAGGAATAATACAGACGATTGGCAGTAGTATTCCAATGCCCTGATGCTCCAAGTATTTTTGCTTCCTCTAAGGATTCTTTAGAATGCTCAATTCTATATTTTGATAATTCCTCTTTTGAATAACTCATTCAACGTGCTTTGGCAGACGAAACTTCTATTCCTTCTTTTGAAACGTTTTCATAAAACTCGGAATGAATATACTTTTTCCACTCTTCTTGATTTTCAATAACAGAGCTAATGATTTCATCATGCTCTAGTTCAATCATGTACAAACTATCTCTTATTCGATCTCGATACCTTACAGTTGTCTCCTGAGGAGTCAGTATCAAAAAATCCCAGTCTGATTCAGTATGAAAATCACCTCTTGCTCTTGAACCAAACAAAATTACATTTGCTTGAGCATCTAGTCCGTTAACGGTTTCCTTCACCAAACTTGGAATTTCTTGTTGCATTATATTTTTATTAATTATCAAGTCAGATTAAACCGCAGCCATCGCCTCTTCCTTAATCCAATCGTAACCTCTTTCCTCTAATTCTAATGCCAAGGACTTATCTCCTGACTTGACGATGCGACCATTGAATAGCACATGAACAAAATCAGGGACGATATAATTCAACAATCTTTGATAGTGCGTCACGACGATGAACGAACGATCTGCGCTGCGTAATTGATTCACTGCATCCGCTACAATTTTTAAGGCATCAATATCTAAACCACTATCGGTTTCATCTAGTACTGCTAACTTTGGTTCTAGCAATGCCATTTGAAGCATTTCGTTGCGCTTCTTCTCCCCTCCAGAAAAACCTTCATTTAAGGAACGTTTCAAGAAAGATTGGTCTATGCCGAGCATTTTTGCTTTTTCGCGCAAGAGTTTTAGCATATCCATTGGACTTAATTCTTCCAATCCTCTTGCTTCACGGATAGAAGATACCGCACTTTTCAAAAAGTTCGCATTGGTCACACCCGGAATTTCAACAGGGTATTGAAATGCCATGAAGACACCTGCATGAGCACGTTCATCCACTTCCATTTCTAGCAAATCTTCTCCCAAGAAATCAATGCTTCCGTTGGTTACTTCATACTCTTCGCGCCCTGCTAGGACATTCGCCAAGGTACTTTTTCCAGAACCATTAGGTCCCATGATCGCATGAACCTCGCCTGCTTTGATGTTTAAGCTGAGCCCGTTTAGGATGCTTTTCTCCTCTATGCTTGCTTGTAGATTTTTTATTGATAGCATTTTATATTGATCTTACTTTAATTCTTTAACTGTAATCTTTTAGGTTGATGGTTTTGAGGTTGATGTACTCATCTTTCAAGTGATTAAAATCTTTGCCTGTTGTTATCAATTTAAGATTATAAACAGAAGCGGTTGCAGCTATCCATAAGTCGTTTTTTCCCATATTTCTTGAGGAAAAATTTACTACTTCACCTTCTAGTTTTCCTTGGCTGTAAGTATCTATTTTCGCATAACGCTCTATGACCTCTTCTATATTTATATCAGCAATCAAAAATTCTGATAAGAATTTCAATAACTTATTTAGCTTTTGATCTCCCCATTGGTTACGTTTAGCTATAGATTTGAGTTCGCCGATTGAAACCACAGATAAAAATAAATTATTATCAGCTGAAAATAGCTTCAAATCCGCTTGCAGTTTTCTAGTCTGTTCGTTGTCTCTAATATAAATGACAACGATATTGGTGTCAAGTAAATAATTCATTAATCTAACGTAGCTAATAAGTCCTCCAGAGGTTCTTCAATCTCTAGCTCTGATACGCGGCTGTACATAGTTTCTTCGTCCATTGGAACATAGTTTTGTTCTTCTATCATTTCCTCGATACTAACAGCTTTCCGAATTGGTTTTATAGCCTCCCAAAACTTTTCTTTTTTTTCAAGAGAAGGTGACGGTTCGTCTTGAGCTGACTTTTTTATTAAAGATGCAAAAGACTGAGAGGATTTTCCTCCATCATGCATTGCTGTTGCAGATGAAACATCAAAAGAAGGCAACCCTACTGACTGCTCAATATCTGCAATAGCATCTTCTTGCGTCATAGCCAGAATATGCTCAATAATCCTATATTTTCTAAGATCAAGAACAGTCATTTAATTCATTATTTTAGATTATGCATTGGGCTGTACGAAGTATTATAAAACCTGTATTTTTTGTTAATTTTGATTCAAAAAGTTAGAAAAAACAGCATATGACCTACATGAAATCCGCTTAATCCGTTCAATCCGTGTCCAAAATAAGAACTTTGTATACGGCTCATTATTTATTACCCAACACTCCCCTCCAAACTAATCGCCAACAACTTCTGCGCTTCCACCGCAAATTCCATAGGCAATTCATTGAATACTTCCTTCGCGAAGCCATTCACGATCATATTGATGGAATCTTCTTCACTCAAACCACGCTGCTGTAAATAAAACAATTGGTCTTCTCCAATCTTAGAAGTGGTGGCTTCATGTTCTACTTTTGAAGATTGATTTTCGATCTCTAAATAAGGAAAAGTATGCGCACCACAACGGTCGCCCATCAATAAAGAATCACATTGGGAGAAGTTATGTGCATTTTCTGCTTTGCGACCGATCTTCACTAAGCCACGATAAGAATTTTGGCTTTTTCCAGCAGAAATACCTTTGGAAATGATCGTGCTTCGAGTATTTTTACCAATGTGAATCATCTTCGTTCCAGTATCTGCTTCTTGGAAATTATTCGTTACGGCAACGGAATAAAATTCTCCGATAGAATGATCTCCTTTCAAAATACAACTAGGATATTTCCAAGTAATCGCAGAACCTGTTTCCACCTGCGTCCAAGAAATTTTGGAACGCTTTCCTTTGCATAAACCTCTCTTCGTCACGAAATTATAAATTCCACCATTGCCCTCTTTATCGCCTGGATACCAGTTTTGAACAGTCGAATATTTGATCTCTGCCTCATCCATTGCTACCAGCTCTACCACAGCTGCGTGCAACTGATTTTCATCGCGCATGGGTGCTGTACAGCCTTCTAAATAACTCACGTAACTTCCTTCTTCTGCCACAATCAAAGTGCGCTCAAACTGTCCCGTATTCGCCATGTTGATGCGGAAATAGGTGGACAATTCCATGGGGCAACGCACGCCTTTTGGAATGTAAACGAATGAACCATCAGAAAACACTGCGGAGTTCAATGCTGCAAAGTAATTATCCGTCGGCGGCACAACGCTTCCCAGATATTTCTTGGTGAGTTCAGGATGATCTTGCACCGCTTCGCTGAACGAGCAAAAAATGATGCCTAGTTCACCTAGTTTTTCCTTGTACGTCGTCTTCACAGAAACACTATCAATCACTGCATCTACTGCTACACCTGCCAATACTTTCTGCTCATCCAAAGGAATCCCCAATTTATTGAAGGTCTCCAACAATTCTGGGTCAACTTCATCCAAGCTCTCGTACTGCGGCTTCTTTTTTGGAGCAGCATAATAGATGATGTCCTGATAATCAATTGGCTCGTATTTCACATTTGGCCAATGCGGTTCTTTCATCTCTTGCCATTGGCGAAAGGCTTTCAGTCGCCATTCGGTCAAAAACTCAGGCTCATTTTTCTTCGCTGAAATCATACGTACGACTTCTTCATTCAAGCCTTTTGGAAAGACCTCCATCTCAATATCACTCGTAAAACCGTACTTATAGTCACTTTGAGTATGCTGATCTAATATTTGCATCGAATCACTCATCAATCTATTCTTTTGTTAGTTAGCCAAATTTGGTAAGGATTGTATTTCAAAAAAAGCGTTTTTCGAATTCTTCTTTCTCATTTTTTTCAATCCTAAGTATTTTCCATTTATGTTTAGATTCAGTCTAAATAAACAGAACACGAATTTATACAAAATAGCTGAAATAAGGTTTACTTGGGCTAAGTAAATTTGAAAGGAATTACGGCTTTCTTACAAATTGAGGAGAGATGCACACAAAGAGGCGAAGGTGCAAAGTGTTAATTGTAATGGAATCTGCGTAATACAATGCTTTAAATTTCCTAACGAGTTCGTGGAAGCTCATTAGAAAACGGGCAAACAATGGTGTCAAATTAGGAAACTTAACACATCTTTGATCTCTATTTATTTAGTACTAACTTCCGACTCGCCATGCTCTCACCAATCTGCACCATCACTAAATAAATACCGTCGCTTTGCCAAGTCAAGGAAAACCGTTCTTCATGCTGACCTACTGCTTGTTGAGGATAACTGACTGTTTGCACAACTTGACCTGTCCGATCGAGAATGCTAATTTTTACTAAATCGGCATATTTTACTTGATAAGCGACACTGATAGTAGCGCGCGTTGGGTTAGGAAAGACTTGGATATTCTTAGAAACGATATTGTTGGCTTTTTCAATCTCCATAGCTCGATCTTCTGTAATTGCTTCTCGTTCAGGTTGTCCATTATTTGTGTGACAGTTGCCGATGAACGCACTGAACGTTGTATTTTTTGCTACGAAGCCATCTTGCAATGAAATGAAATCGCCTGCTTGAAAACGGACATCGCTATTCTCTGCTATTATTCCTGAAAAGGTAATGGACTCGCTGGCTTGATAAATCACTTCATCGGCTATCAAACCTACATCATTATCATCTAAACGACTGACGCAGAGATTTCCAATATAAGGTGCTAATAGGCGCAAATAGACGGCTTGATAATAGATTGCTGGCTCCGAAATTTCCCAAGAATTGAAAGGACTCGAAGTATTAAAATCTAAGTAGGCTTTTTGTCTTGGTTCGCCATAAGGTGGCGAAAGCGAAGAAACTGTGTAGCTATCGTTTGGTCCACCGACTAAGTAGCCTGGTGGTGGCCCGTAAGTAGAAGTTTGGACATTATCGTAAAGCGGATTACCGTCGTTGAACCACGCATGATACATTTCATTAACGCAAGCATCGCCTCCCTCATCATACATATTAGAAAGATAGACTAAGCCCATCGGATTTACGCCATGAAAATAGTGGACTTGCTCGCTGGCTTTTCTTTCGTAATTGTCCGCGGAAGCTGGAAGGATACCGTATTTCTTCATTTGCAAATTAACAACGCCATAGCCCGCACTTGCCTGATTGCTGCCCCAATGATACGACCAATCTGGCATGGAGGCGCGATACAAATCTGCATTGCTAAAGCCAAAGAAGCCGCTACCATTATTGTTCACATCTGTATTTGCGGCATTCAAAATAGTATTTACTGTATTAGAATTAGTATTTGGTAAAGTAGTGTAAAGCAGAAGTGCATCGTTCAGTGCCAATTTGTAGCATCCCCAAAAGGGAGTAGTAATTTGTTCGGCGTCGTTTAGGTTATTTATTACGTATTGTTCGTAGCTACTATTGCCTGTCAAATCAAATAAATGAACCGCTGCCACCAAAGCATCTTCTCGCTGTTCTTCTGCATCTCGATCGGCATCGCCTGCTTTTATCGTACCATCGTCACATTCAGTTTCTAGTGTATTACTGTTCAAAAAGGGTAAAGAGTAATTCCAAGTACGAATTGCTTGATTTTCTAGCGTTTGTGCATAGTTGCTCATTGAAGGAATATTTGCAAAAACTTTAGCTGCGTGTGCAAAGATTCCAGCATTCGTAATGGAAGCAGAGGTGCAAGTTGGTCCGTAGTAACGAGGAAAATCCGTGTTAGAACTTGGTGGTGAGTCTCCATTTTGACTGTAATCAATCGTTCCCATTTTGATGTGCACCGAACCGTCGGAATTGGTCATTTTTAGCAACCAATCCAATTCCCACTTGATCTCATCCAACAAATCAGGAATACCATTATCCGATTCTGGGATATTCCAATCGTCGCCAAAAAGTTCAGGATTTTCTTCGTATGCCCAAAGCAAATTGTGCATGACGCTCAAAGTGAACGTCACATATTTATTGTAATCGCCAGCATCGAACCAGCCGCCTGTGAGATCTTTTTCTGTAGCAGCATTATTTCGATCATTTACAGAGCGACAATTGGCATCTTGTAATGGATTGGTGAAAGAAATGCCATCCACATAGCCCGCTGCAACGTATGGTTCTACTTTTTCGATATTACAACGATTGTAGTAAAACATCTTGAAGGCAGCTTGCATGACACCATTATATACATCATTTCCGATTTTGAAAATTGCCGAACGTCCATCATTGGTTGCATCATAAACATAGTAATCACCAGATGCTGTGACGTTAGAAAAATCGAACCACCAGCCTTTGTCTCCTGATTGGCTGTGCGTATTTCCATTGTTCCAAATGCTGATGTTTCCTGTGTAAACAATAGCATCAGTATTAGCATCACGCACTTCTAGTTGTGCAGGTGGATTGTAGCTCAAATTGGCATTATCGCCTAACTGTGGATCGCTCAAAACAGCAACCTTTTCGGCATCGGGTAAGTAACCAAATTGATCTACTCGAATTAGCACTTCACTAATTGGTGGCTCATCATTGGTGAGCAGTTCAATTTGATCATAGTAGACCGTAAAATTGGTATCTTCCGAAAGATTTTGAAAAATGAGTCGTTTGATGACGGAAGGAGATCCTAACTCATTCATATTGATCGTAATTTGCTGCCAAGCAGCAGTCGTCACAATGACTTTATCTTGCGAAGCTCCGTCGCCATCTTCCGAAGCAGTATAGACTCGAATATCATGCGCACCATTTGACTTTACCCAAAAGCGAATGCTTGTAATACTACTTCCATTCAGCGCATTATCTTTCCTTAAATTCAAACCTCCATAAGCATCAGTATAAGTTGCAGCAATTGCATTAGTGCCTACTTGCACTTGTGAAGTTTGGCTAAAATCATAGTTGCCACCCCAAGACCAATCTGCCCAATCATTGGCTAAGGCATCATCATAAACAACCGTTGTATTGCTCCATAAAGTCGTGAAGGAAAATACCCAAACAGGAATCCATAAGAATGATGTTCTCATTACTTAATTATTTTAAGTGTTTGTCTGTGAAACTAAACTGGGCTTGTGTACAACTGCAATTGAAGTGACACGTGAGAACGCGTTCACTTGTTAAGAGAGATGATAACTTCTGTGATGATTTGAAATGTATTAAGCAGCTTGAGTGGAAAGAGCTTCGTTCTTTCTATAATAACTTGAAGATGTTGCTTTTAGAGTCAAATATATATTTTTTTACATATATCAGCTTTTGATGAATTTGCTTTGTCATCAAAGTGTCAAACCCTTTTTATTGATTAGAGATTGGTTGATCTCCCACTGTAAATGGTTTTCAAGATGAAAAAATAGTTATCAATTACTGCAGCCGCTCCTCTAATAATCTCAAAACACCTTCACTATCCACAGCCGTACAAAGATTAACTTTAGGTCTATTTTGCCAAGGAGCTAAAACTTTACTTCCTTCATCATCCGAAGTACCGAGCGATGGCCAAGTCTTACCTTTGCTCATTCCATCTCTAGTTTCTACACGAATCGGGCATTGGATGCTTTTAAATAAGTTTTTATTAATCAAATATGCAATTACTGAAGAATCGTGGATGTAAGAGCCTTCAATTTTATTGACGCGTTTGTAGAAATCTTGATAGAAAATGTAGGCTTCTGCGACGAATTGATGTAAAGGTGTATCAGATTGTTTTGCAATGGCGGCTAAACGATCTTCGTGTAACATAATCGTATGTGTCACATCCAAACCGATCATTGTGATTTTCCAATCTGCTCCTAAAACCATATCTGCTGCGTGCACATCGCCATACACATTTGCTTCGGCGGCAGGCGTAATATTGCCTTCTTGAAAAGCATTACCGCCCATCAAGATGACTTCTTTCACTAATTGCTGAATTTCGGGGGCTTTCTGCAAGGCTAATGCCAAATTGGTATAAGGACCAACTGCCGCTAGGGTGACTTCATTAGGATATTTTTTGACTTGCTCAATAATGAAATCTACCGCAGAAAGTTCAATGGTTTTGTTTGCACTTTTGGGTCGAAAAGTATTACCTTGACCATCCTCACCATGCACAAATTGAGCACCGCCTACAAACGGATCTACTAGTGGTTTTGCTGCCCCCTTCGCGACAGGAATATCCGAACGTCCTGCCAAATCCAATAATCTCAAGGCATTCTCCGTTGCTAATCCCACATCTACATTTCCAAAGATGGTCGTCAAACCTATTAATTCCAATTCAGGGGAATTGATCGTTAGTTGGATAGCGAGTGCGTCATCTACGCCTGGGTCGGTATCTATGATGAGTTTTCGTGGCATTGGAAAAGAATTTCTAATTAATCAAAAAGGAGTATTCCTTTGTTAAGAACGTAAAAGTAGATAAATCCATTTGTGCGAACTATAATTTCTACATAATGAGAATACTATTATTTTTTGGTATTGCTTTTTTGCTGGTTAGCTGTGCTAAAGAAACTGCAACCAAAATTGAAGTTGATCCAGAATTTCAGCCTTTTGTAGATTCTTTCATAGCAGAAGCTGCTAAGCGCGGAATTGAAATTGATTTTGAGGAAACAGGGCTGAGTTTGACCTTCGGAGAAGTACCTGCCAATGCGAATGGTGTTTGTACTGGTTTGCGAGAAAACATCAGTAGTACTCACGAGATCATCATTGATCGAAATCGCTGGAAAGGAGATAATGAATTTGAGAAGGAACGCTTGATTTACCACGAATTGGGACATTGCCATTTGCTGCGTGGACATATCTCGGATACGCTAGCTAATGGAGAATTTGCAAGTATCATGCGTGGCGTTCCGCCGAATGGTTTTGGCTATCGCTCTTTCAATATGACAGGCGTTCGTCGAACATATTACATTGATGAACTTTTCAATAAGACTGTCGAAAAACCAGATTGGGCTTCACTTACGGCTAATTATGACGATATTAGCGAGGATCAAAAAGAGTTGTTGTTTGAAGTAGAAAATAAAGTAGAACTATTTCGCTCTACGGATTTGTCAGGGGATTTTGAGGTAGAAATGGAGTTTGTTTATACCAATGATTTCTTGAACAATGCGCTTGGTTTTTATTGGAGTGGATTTGGTGATAAGTCAATGGGCTTTATTTTTTCCGGCAGCAACTTATTTATTGTCAATCGCTTAGAAGGCTACGGCGTTTTGCGCGCTTACGAATCTTTCAATGGCTTTCGCTTGAATCAACCCTGCAAATTAACGGTAAGAAGAATTGATGATAAATATTTTTACTTTGCGAATGAGCAGTTTTTATATTGGTCGCAGGTCGAACCTTTGAAGAGTAATGCTGTAGAACTTTATCAGAATGGGACGTTTCAGTATGAAGTGCCAAGATTGAGTGTGAAAAGATTAATTTAATAAAGCTAAAGCTCAAGATTATCCATAAATTCATTGAAAGAAATTACCTTTTCATAGCCTTTTGCTCTCAATCCTTCTACTAATTCATCATCTTTTGAGATAAGCTCTACATCGAATTAACTGATTGTAACGCTTTACGATGAATGAAAAAATTATAGCTGATAATCAGTGAGTTATGATTTTATAGTGATCGTTTGTATTATTTTTAAATATCATTAAGTAATTGATAATCAAACCATTAGTACGCATCCAAAAAACTATCACAGCAATCCGCTATAATCAGCAAATTAGATGGATAAAGCTAAATAGGGAATATCCTTTTCATTAATTGATTTACAAAGTTGAAAGGCTTAAATGTAGCTGCGATCAGAAATGAGAAAGTCGGAAACAATTACGACTTCTGAAAAAAGCTGAATGGTATATTCTCTCAAGGCATCTTCTTTGAGTTTTGTTTTTTCAAGAAGAAGTGCTTGGTATTTTTGAATTTCAGCTAGAGCAAAATCAGGGGGATAGAATTTGTAATTGGCGACAATTTTTTGATATAATTCTCTTCCGCTGATGAGCGCAGAAAAAATAACATTAGCATCTGAGATATATAGCTTCATAAGAACAGATGAGGTTTACTAGCCTGAAATTTTTCCCAAGCAATTGCTCTTGCTTGATCGAAGAGTACATCACTATCTTCTTGGCTTTCTTCTGTAGCATCTTGGTAACTATTCAGCCCCCCGAAGAGGCAGGTTTGATTGGTTCTAAAAAAGTTTAATAAGTTCTTTGGCTTTATTGGAGATTTTAGCAAAAGTATCTTCACACCTAGACACTTTTTAAAAAGTGTCTAGGTGTGAAGTTCATCTAAATATTTTAGTAAACTTTGAAAAGTAGAATATCCTGGAACACCGAGTTTAAGGTACAATTATTCTATTAATTCTTCGGCATTAGCCTTTGCGAAACGGGTAAAACCTCGTAATCCTTACCTCGTAATCCTTGATGACCACTTAGAATCGCCATGGTAATGATTGTCAGTATATCTCTAAACTTATGGCGTTGTCCTTGCTTGCGACGTTTATCTTCTAACGAATCAAAGAAGAACAGGATGTCATGATTCATAAAATCTCCAATTTTGTCAAAGAACGTACTTTTCTTACGATTCTTTTTAAAACCACCTATAAAAAACTAAGGGGAGTTATTTAAAAATTGGAAAGAAAAACAGAAGGTACAGCCTTCTTCAAGGAGGTAATCCAGCAGATCACGACTGAAAGTAGTGATAGAACAGACTTTTCGGTCTTTTCGCCAACGATGAATTCTTTTACACCACTTCAAGTTGTCGTACTTCAAGCCTAATTTTAAGAGTAGAGTGAGTGCAGAAGCAGCGACCGTAATCAAATTAGAGATGGCATGAGCGTCTTTGATTCGGGTCTTGTGAATATTGAAAGTATTGGACTTCCGCCATTTTTTCCAGCAATAACTCGTTATTCCTGGAAAAAATGCCTTGTCCAAATGCAAAAACTTGCTCGGTCAAAAATGCCATTTATTTATGTCCGAGCACTTACATTGATGTAGAAGAAGTAGAATAGCTCTTTTGAGAGAAATGAGGTAATGATTTGATAGAATGTTTAACCAAATCATTACCAAACTAAGTCCTATAGCTCCCCTCTCATCTCTGCTAACAACTTCTCAATATCCAACATAAAACGATCTACTGCCATAGCATCCGTTCCATCACAGAATGCACGCACATAACGATTTTCATCTACCAGAATCAAACGTCCACTGTGGTCGAAGCCTCCTGGTGCATTAGGATCTTCTTTAGCAATACTAAAATGATCGTCCGCAATACCATACAACTCTTCTTTTTCTCCTGTCAGGAAATGCCACTTTTCAGTATCTACATCTAAATTATTGGCATATTGATGCAATTTCCCAACAGTATCTCTTTTTGGATCGACCGTGAAGGATGCAAAAATTAAGCTATCTTGATTTTCATAGTTTTCATACAAGCGCAGCATCTGCTTCTTTACTTTTGGACAAATCGTTGGACAAGAAGTAAAGAAGAAATCGGCGACGTACATTTTACTCGCAAAAGTCGCATTAGTTACAATTTGGCTATCTTGATTGACGAAGGCAAAATCTGGGATTTGATGGTAGATCGTATCTGTGCCATCGAAGTCGCGATTGCCTAGGATGGGTAGTTTTGGGTCTTCTTCTGGCGCGTTTGGTTCGCACGCGAAAAGGAAGGCGAAGGAGGCTAGGAAGATTAAAATGTATTTTTGCATGGTTTAGAATTTAGATTTGTTTGTCTTTGCACGCTAGTATTTATTTAACGCACACAAAGGCGCAAAACGCAAAGTTTTAGTTTTCTGGGCTACTGTTCTCTCTGACTCCTCCATCACTCCAATTTTGCCTTTCCTTCTTCAATCGCTTCCATCATCTGTTGGCTCACTTTTTCGATTTCTGCCTTACTACCTTTCAAGTAGTCAATGGCTTCAGTTTTATCCATTTGCTCAATTTTGTCGTACTGTTTCAAGCCATTCATCCAGTTCCACATGGCTTCTTCTGCACTAGCGAGCTCTTGGACAATAGCTTCAGTATCTTCTTTCTCTCTTAATTGCTTTTGCAAACGTACAATCTCGCTTGTTTTGGGCATGACTTCATCGTGGATGACCATCATTTCGTCCCAGAGTTGTTTGACTTCATTCGTATTATTGCTTTCTGTTTGACTATTATCACAAGCATTACTAAGTACAGAAATTAAAATAATTGATAGTAATATTCTCATTTTCAGATGTTTATTTAATTTAAAAAATAGAATTTGAGATAAAATCTCTATCTGTTAAGGTCTTTAGGAAAACGATAATTTGCTCTTCTTCCTTTGCCGTTAATGGAATACCTAACTGTTCTCCATTGTTCAATTCGGGAGCAAGTGTCGCGGATTTTTTTACTCCATTTCGATAATGCAAAAGTACTTCTTCAAGGGTCTCAAATCTCCCATCGTGCATATAGGGCGCAGTCAATTCTACATTGCGTAAACTTGGGATTTTAAACTTCCCTTCATCGCCTTCCCACTCACTAATGAGTGCTCGCCCCAAATCCTTAAAAGTCTCATCCAACCCATTGTTTGCATATGCTTGATTGGTGAATAGAACCCCACTATGGCAGCTTTCGCAGTTTTGCTCAAAGAGTTTTAAACCTGCTAACTCTTTGGTAGTCAGTTCCGTTTCTCCTTTTAAATATTGATCGTATTTGGAATTATCAGAAATTAATAAATTCATGTACTGCGAAAAGGCGTGTAGCATCATTGGTGTATTAATGGAATCGATTTCCCCAAAAGCTGCTCGAAAAAGGTTTGTGTATTCTTTATCACGATTCAAAAACTGCACCACATTAGTCATCTTTTCATCCATTTCCAACTTATTTTCAATTGCGTTTGGTGGCACAAAATCTAAGTGCACCACTCCACCATCCCAGAAAAACTCTCGCATGAAAGCCATATTCTGAATAGCTGGAGCATTGCGTTTTCCTACTCTATTATTTACTCCAATACTTAAGCTATGTTGAGGGTCAGCAAAAGCCACCACTTTAGAATGGCAATTGGAACAAGCCGTAGATTTATCGCTCGACAGACGCGGATCGTTGAAGAGTTTTTTGCCGAGTTCAAAGCCTTCTTTGGTGATTGGATTGTTGTCGAAAGTGTAAGTTGGTTCAGGAAAATGTTCAGGCTTGGTGAATTGATAGGGATTATCAGGTAGCATCTCTTTTTTTTGGCAAGCCAAGCAAGAAAGAGGGAAAATGAAGAAGAGTATTTTTCTCATAAGCATATTTACTGAGTGCACGCAAAGTCGCCAAGACGCAAAGTTTTGATACTTCATACTCCGTCGGACTAAGTCCAAGTAATATTGCATCCAAGTCTGGAGACTTTGGACGATCTTGAGTAATTTACGTCTTGGCTCTCGCTTATAAAAGTTCAGTAGCCTAAACTACTGATGGATATGATCGAATTTGAAAGCTGCAGCCATATTTTCTGCTAGTGGTTTGCTATCTACAGGTCGGTGAACATTATTGTTTCCAGTGAAATCGACCATATTTTGTCCTTCGAATAGTTTTAAAACATCAACAGTCAAATGAACGTGCGGACGCTCGTTTTGCTCTACTTTGGCTTTGGCATCAAAGTCCAAATTGACGCGTTTGTTGTTGTACACGAAACCCGTTCCTTCAATATCTTTCCAGCCACCAATGTGGAAGACGATTCCTTCTTCGTTCTCTGGCTGAATGGAATTTCCGCTTGCACCACCTAAAGAAACAGGTGATTGCCCCTCGATTTTCAAAGCTACATAACCTGCATTCCAATTCCAGAACATCCCATTGGTGGAAGGATCTAGTACGCCGCCTACTGCTCCTTCGGTCACCCCTTCTTCATCTACTCCGATGGTGAAACTAATTTTGTTGTAATCACCAGCAGGTACCTCTTCCAGACGGATGAGTTGAGAAGACTTATCGGCTTCATCAATCAAATAATAACCTTCCGATTCGGTTGCGCTCACGATAGTTGGCACTTCATAATATGCTCCATCTGCACCTTCAATGACGATATCACTAATGAAATAGCGCAAGAAAGTCAAGTTGAATGCTTGTCCCATTCCGTTGACATAGTCGTACTCTGTACTACCGACTTCTCTCAATTGTAACTGACGCTGGACACCATCAACGAGTGCAATGTTGTCAAATTCAATCTCGAATTCTCCTGGTAATGTGGGTGCTTCTTTCATTTCTTCTTCGCAAGAAGTAAAGAATAAGAATCCTGCTGCAAAAAATGCAAATAACAATTGATTCATAATTTCTAAAATTTATAAATGGTTGACGATAGACGGCCTACGGTGGACGGCTATCTTGATTAAAAGGACATGGTCATGGGAAATGACCGCCTCCTGAAAGACTTTGCGTCTTCGCGCCTTTGGGTGCGCATGATGATTAAAAAATATAAGACAAATTCATCGCCACTCTTGGGCGTGCCTCCATTTCAGCTTCGGCGTAATTATTGGTAATTGGATAGGCATAATTCGCTCCAAATAGAAAATTATTGAAGAGTAAATTGACCCCACCGTTGAGAAACCAGCCTTCGCCACCTGTTCCATGCGCTATTTTATCATTGTATAAGCGATCTGCACTCACTTGCTCGAAGTAAGCACCTAGATAAGGGATGGTTTTCCACTTTTTGGTGAAGGACTTTTGTGCGAAAATGGTCCAGTTGGAACTGAACTGATTACCGAACTGATAATCGGTGCGAGCAGGCTGATTGTGTTGATAGAGGACATTCCAAACGAAGCCAATATCCAGCGTATTATAAATCAAATTGGACTGCGCGATATAGCCCCAACTGCCGTTACTTAGGTTGAAATTTTCGGGCAGATTTTTCATGTGAATGCGCTCGTCGTATTTCCCTATGGGCAATTGTAAACCTGCACCTATTTCCCAGTATAAAGTGCTCGCTCCAATGACGCGTAGTTCTTTGATTAAAGCATAATTAGCAAACAAACGCGTGTCACCCAAGCCATATAAATCCGCATCATTGACGCCTTCTCCTCCTTGTCGCTGATGCCATTTTATCGGTTGAAAAACGGATAAGCGCAATCTTTCCGTTGGGTGAAATTGGAAGAACAGTTCGGCAGTATAGAAGTAATCCTTGGTGTCTCCGAATTCGGGGACTTGCTGGAATGGCGTACTGTACCAACGCATACCCAGCGTATTGAATTTGTAGGTTGCCAGCAAGCCCGTTCCATTGTTGCTAATGCTACATCCACAGACATCGCAAGCACTAGCCGCAATGTTGAGCAGCAACGCCAAGCTGACTAAAAATGACTTTTTCATTTTTGTGATTTGTGGGAATTATGAACCACTAAGGCACTAAGAAAACTAAGCTCTTTAAACTAAGTAGTTCAACAGTATTAATAAACTGTGAATGAACAAGATAGAACTGATCTATTACCAAATAAATGGGTTTAGATACTTAAGGATTAGCTAACTTTCGTGCCTTATGATAGATTCCCAATTTTAAAACAATCGTATTGGTGATAAATTCTACAAGGCAAAATTGAACAGGCTAGGACATCTTATTTGAGACATTCATCCATAGCAAATTCAAAGTCTAAATAATTGAAAAAGAGATGATTAGCTAATATCTTGCGGAGGATGGAAAATGCTAGTGGCTAGTAGGCGATGAATAGGAAGCGTTTCGCCAAAGTTAGCAGTGGATGAAGTAAAAGTAACGGTTTTTATAGATGGAGCAAGTTGCAAGATGAATGGAGCGAGCGACGGTAATTGAATGGAACTAGCAGAAGTACTTTGATCTTCAGTATTAGCATCTAGGAGTTGTGCCATATCACCGATAAAGCAGCTTCCTGCACACATCAATTGTGGCTGCTCAATATTTTCACAGTACTTGTCTGTGATGAAATCTTGCTGAAAATGATAGACTCCATACAGCATACTTAGGCTAAACACTTGTGTGAGTAGCGCGAAAAGTAAAAATATGGAAATGATTCTGTTCATCAAGTGCGAAGGTATATACTTTTGGAATGCGATGCTCAGTTTTTGGTTAGAATTTTGTCAAATCGCTAAGCGAAGATCATCTTCCAAGGAATTATAAACGGTAAAACTAACACCCAAATTAAAAAGAAAAGACTCATACCTTTTGGATAAATCGTTCCGTTTATGATCGCAGGCAGTGCTGCTACTATTAACCAGGAAGATTTGTAAATCAGTTGAAATAGCAGGACTAAACTCATCTGCTTTGGATAAAATAATCCAAGTACAGAAAGTAGGAATATCGCTCCCCAAAGTGCGCCAATCAATCGAATACCTTCTGAATATTCAATTGCTCCTTCGAAGACACTTTGATGAGCTACTTTTGGGAAGAATAGACTTGAAATACTAATCCAACCTGCTACAATAACGTTAGCGACATAGACTATTTTAAGAGCGATCATTTCCCGATTTTTTTTCTAAATTTTGAGTAGCCTTCGTAATCGCCAAACTTGTTTGGCTCTGTATGAGAACTAAGAGCATGTCTAAATTTTATAGTTCTGATAGCCAACATTTTACGAGCCTGCCGTTGAAATAATTTATTCATCCGTACGGACTCATAAATTCTTCCTTAGGCAGAACCGCAAACTCTTGACGATCAGTTAAATAAATTTTTAGACAAGCTCTAAACAAGTTTGGTCATTACGAATGACAATGTTAAGAAACTTAGTTTACGCTGTGTTCAGCAATATTTTTTATATTTTGAAGCACTTCTGGAAGCATTTTTCGAAAATCGTTACCTAACATTTTGGCAAAGATTTTCTTGGTGATGCCTTCAAACCAAACTTCGTGCGTGAAAGTTATTTTGCCATTTTCTTCTGACAAAAATCGCTTAACATAGAGTCCTCCGAGAGGCAAAGACGTTTTGTAAGTATAGGACTGATTTTCAGTGTATTCCGTAACTTTAAATTTTATTTTCCTATCATCTAGAGAAATAATAAACCCTTTGGCGTTCATCTGAAAACCACCTTCTATTTGAGCATCCTTTAGCCCTGTATCCCACTTTTTCCAAGTGCTTACATCCGTCCAAATTTCCCAAATAGTTTCTGGTGCAGCAATGGTTTCCATAGTGTACCAGAAATGCTGATTGGTAGTTTGTTTTTGTGCCTGAAGTGCCATGATATTGAATAGTAAAATGATTGAAATTAGATATTGCATGTTGTTTTGATTTATTAGGGCACACAAATTGAAAGCATAAGTTTTCGTTTCCAAAACTCGCAGGAAGTCTTTTTTCAAAGGTGAAAAGACTTCCTGCTAGAGATTTTTTAAAGGCGAAAAGCATCAAAATTTGACAAATTTTGATGCTTTTCGCCTTCAAGAACCTCTAGTCGCGTTCAAAAAATCCTCCTTTCGTAAAGTCCGTATGGAAAAGATTTTTTGAATGCGACTTCACGAATACTCCAAAATATGCACCCTCTTAAATGTTTTGATGCAAATTTCAAACCTTTCTATTCCAATCCACTTCACCTATGTTAACTTTGACGCTGAAGTGCGTATTTTTTCCTAATTCGACTTAGAGATTGAGGAGCAATGCCTAGATAACTTGCCAAGTGCTTGAGCGGCACTTTTTCTAGTAAAATATTGCCTTCTTCCATCATCTGAAAGTAGCGTTCTTCGGCAGTTTGACTTTGAAATTCTTCTAGGATTTGTTCGGTATAAAATTGGACTTCTTGTACCAATTTTCGCACAAATTTGCTCCAATTGGGAAATTTGAAAAGGGCAAAAGAATCCGCTTTACTCATTTCCCAAACGATGCTGTCTTCCAACGTTTCGATGCCTTCTTGTGCAGGAATTTCTTGAGTAAAACTTCTTTGCGAAGTGAAGCAATAAGGTGGAATGGTAAAAAATTTGGAAATAGCGTCTCCATTTCTATTGAGATAGTAATAGCGGAGAAATCCGCTTTCCAAAAAGTAGAGTTTGCGGCAAATTTTTCCACTTTGTAAGATCGTTGCGCCGCTCTTGTAGTGCTTTTTCTCCAAACACAATTCTACGGCAGTCCACTCTTCTTCGGAAAGCAAGGCATAATCAGCAATGAAAGCTCGAAACGGATGCATGAATTTTTAGAAAGTACAATGAACGGAATCTAAGATTGTTCATCTAGCACCATTTCTCGCAATATTCCTTCTTTCATTGCAAAGTGCGAAACACTTAATTCGTCGATGTTTAGCTTTTCTAGTGTAGCTTGAATGAGCAACAAGGCAACCACAATCAAATCCGCTCGTTCTCTTGGAATCTGTGGCATTTGGTAGCGTTGTGCTTGGGTGCTTTTCACTACGGCTTCTGTAAATTCATAGAATTTTTGGAGTTGAATTATACTATAATTTGCTTCATTTTTAATCTTTGGTAAATTATCTTCTAACACATCAAAAGTACCAGATGCTCCGATCAATCGCTCCGCTGGAAATTTGTTCAATGCTTGATCCAGAGGAAAAAGTGTCTCTTTCAAAAAAGCAAAAAGCGTTACAATTTCAGTAGCCTTCATCGGATCAGCATGATGGAATTGTTTGAATAAAACCGCTACACCAATTGGAAAACTTTGTGCCCAGAGGACTTCCTTTTGATTCGCAATGATAAACTCTACACTTCCACCACCAATATCCATCATCAAAACCGTTTCCTTTGTTTCAATTGGCACGGCTAAACTCACGCCGCGATGAATCAATTGCGCTTCCCGATCTCCAGAAATGGTCTCAATTTCAATGTTTGCCTCCTCTTTCACACGTTCTAAAAACTCCGTTCCATTACTCGCTGTTCGCAAAGCTGCCGTTCCGATCGCTTTCACTTTTTTGGCTCTAAATTGCTGAATCACTTCCGAGAAATGCTTCATCGCCAACACGCCGCGCTTGAAGGGCAAATCCCCAATCGTTTCCACACCATTTTCGCCTAGTCTGACAAAAATACGCTCTTTGTAAACGATGCGAAAGCCTTTGCCATTCGTCTCTGCGATGAGCAAATGGAAAGTATTCGTTCCTAAATCTATGATTGCGTACATAACTTTGAATATCGAATATTGAACAAGGAATTTTTAATGTTGAAGTGGTGGAGCATGTCCTACTCGGCAAACTTCATTATTCGGTGTTCAAGATTCAGGGTTCGTTATTCCTTTAAAATGGCAAAGGCGTCCCTTGCGTCTCCGTCAATTTTCTGAAATGTCCCTCTAAAACTTCTAAAACTGAATTTTCGTATTTGTTAACGATCTTTCTGCCATCAATTTCTTCCACGCGCGTCAATTCACCCATTGTTCCAGTCGTAAAAACTTCATCGGCGATATAAAATTCAGTGATCGAAAGATTTTTTTCTTGAACTGGAATGCCTTTTTCTTCACACAAGTCAATGATCGTTTGACGCGTAATGCCAGGTAAACAGCTACTAGCAAATGGCGTACAAACGACTCCTTTTCGGATACAAAATAAATTCACGCCATTGGCTTCTGCCACATAGCCGTCTTTATCTAGCATGATACCCGCATCCGCACCTGCATGATTGGCTTCTATCTTTGCTAAGATGTTGTTTAAGAGGTTATTGTGATGAATTTTAGAATCTAAAAACATTGGATTATTTCTTCTCATGGAAGAGGTAATCAAAGTGATGGACGGTGGATAAACGGGTGGTTTCCACTCCGCTAAAACAATTAAGGTGCAGCCAAATTGATTCAAGCGAGGATCCATTCCCGAAGTGATTTTTTTGCCTCTGGTTAGTGTTAAGCGAATGTGTGCACCATCTCGCATTCCATTGGCTTCCAGGGTTTGGAATACTGCTTTCTTGATCGTTTCAGAATCGGGTACTTCTTTAAAGGCTAAAGCATGCGCTGAATTTTGCATTCGCTCCAAGTGGTTATCCAAGCAAAAAATACGCCCATCATATACCCGAATGCCTTCCCAAACCGCATCTCCTCCTTGAACAACACTATCAAAGACCGAAACTTTTGCTTCATCGCGATGGTACAGTTGTCCATCAATGTAGACTTGTAAATCTTTATTTTTTGGATTGAATTGTTGTAGCATTTTGTGTTGTTTTAAGTTAGTGATTTACCACATAGCTCATATAGTATTTTCATATAGCTCACATAGTTACTAAAACTGCTTTTGTTCCTCAAACTCCTCTGTTTAAAAATTACATAAATACTTAGAAGTTTTATGCAATTGTCATTCCGCCCGTACGAGCGAAAAATTCTTTTGGGGAGAGCGATAGTAAAAGCAAAAATTTAGCATTACTTAGATTACAGTGTACTAGAGCATCATTCTGATTTTAGATGGATGATTTGATTACCGAAAATCGCCATCATCACCCAATAATGCCGAATGTTCATGCTGTCATAAGTGACGGCCTGGAGTGCAATAAAAAGCAAAATACAAAGCAAAGCATAATAATGATTTTGATTGATTTTTTTATGTGTAAAAAGCTGTTTAGATTGCCTGAAAAGTAGAAAGAAACCAAGTAAAATCAGCAGAAACCCGAAGATACCCAATTCCGCCAAAGCGCCCGTGAAAGTGCAATGCGGCGATTGATAAATTTCACAATCGACTAAGCCACGCTTGTAAAATTCAGGTAATTTGGTGATGAATGTATTTCCTCCTATTCCTTGAATGGGATGCTCCAAGAAGCTATTGATTGCTGCTTTCTTAGTATGAAAATAAGGCGTTGGAACGACATATAGATTAGCGATTTCGTAGCTTTTACAAGTGCCTACGGAGTAGTGTAAATTTTCTTTTTGGGTAAAGAAGAAAGCATGAGAAAAAACTAAGTAAAATAAGATAAAAGCAACACCAAGAACTTGACTCAATCGCTTCCAAAAAATAGGTAATTGAAATGCCAGCGTCGGGAAAAGCATCAAGACGCCAGCGATGACAAAGACCGATTTAGCTTTGGTAAAATAGAGCGCGATTGCTGTTAAGATTAGTAGCAGCAAATGTTTTTTCCAATCATAAAAAGCAACGATCACCAACGTTCCAATGCACAAATATTCACTCAACATTAGAGAAGACTTACTCCAGCCATTTGGACGAACTTGATCGCCGAGCAAATAATAATCTTCGTGATGGTAAACGAAATAGTCGTTGTCGAAAACGTGGAACATAATTAAGCTGAAAAAGACGCTGATTACCGCAATCCAAAGCGCGACTAGAACGACCCATTTTATACCCTTCAAGCGAATTTTTAATAGTCGAAGAATAGCATAAAGAATTAAGAAATAACTCACCGCTAAACTTTCTCCTAGTGCATTCGGATGTTGAGAAGTGAGATAGGAGAGGAAAACCAATGCTCCATAGAGTAGTAAGATTTTATCTAGCCAAAGCAATTGAAGAGTAGCAAAAAAGGATTTGAAATAAGAAAATCGAACAACTATTAGCACAAAAGTCGTTGTTGCAAGCAGCAAAAAAATCGCCTCAGGTAACTGTATTTTTCCACCCAATAATGGTACGCTAAATAAGCCATCCAAAGGAATGGAAATAATATAAATACTTGCTAAGAGTACAAGGGGCTTTCGTTCCCATGACATGTGTATTTGCTTTTCGTCCAAAAGATGTAAGGTTGAATTTTTGATGCTCAATATTACGATAGTTAGCGCGAACTAAAGTTATGGTCCAAAGAATTTAGTTATCGTAACTCAAATAATGCTCAATTTTACGCTCTCCATGAAATTCCTTCAGCTAACTAGAAGACACTTAGACTCAATAGCCAAAAAGAAATTCAACTCGCTCATCGAAAACTATGTTCCCTCTGTGGAACCACTATGTACCTATGTGGTAAAACTTAAAACTCACATCAAAATGCAAAAAATAGCACAAAACGTAATTGACCAAGCTATAAGCTATGCTAAACATCGCGATCTTATAGATGAACTTTATGCAGAAGGCAGAACAACCAATGAGGAAAATAGCGAGAGTATGCTACATTATACCAAAATGAATATCTCTCGTATGAATCGCTTGGACAAGAAAACTATACTGTTGCCAGAAGTAGAGGACTTTCTTCAAAGTATTGAGCAAACGCAAATTTGGTTAGTCCTGACAGAAGGTTGGTGCGGCGATGCTGCTCAAATCTTACCAGTAATGAATGTAATGGCAGAAAGCACCGATAAGGTTGATCTGCGCATCATTTTTCGCGATCAGCACTTAGAGGTCATGGATGCTTTCTTAACCAATGGTGCGCGTTCCATTCCTAAACTGATCGTATTGGACAGTTCTACACACGAAGTGCTAATGTCTTGGGGACCTCGTCCTTCCGATGCGCAACAATTGATGTTGGACGCCAAAGAAAAAGTCAAAACCATAGATGGAAAAGCTGCGCAGCAAGAATATTGGAATGAAGTGAAAACCAATTTGCAGAAATGGTACAACAAGGACAAAACCGCGCACACCCAGTTGGAGATTGTAGCGGCACTACGAAAATAGGTTGAAGTATCTGAACCTTTTACTGCAAATAATGTCGTACTTTTCGCAGACCAATTGAATACATAGCTTAATAACGCTACATGAAACCACTACTGTAATTATGTGGTAAGAAAACTAACGCTCAACCAAGTACATGAAAAAAATACTCGTCGCCAACCGTGGAGAAATTGCCTTACGCATTATGCGTACCGCTCGAAAAATGGGCATTCAAACCCTTGCTGTTTACTCCGAAGCTGATCGTCATGCACCGCACGTCCGCTTTGCAGATGAAGCAGTTTTGCTAGGTCCTCCGTCTTCCAGCGAGTCCTATTTGCTAATGGATAAGTTGATCGAAATCGCCAAAAGTCATCAAGTAGATGGTATTCATCCTGGCTATGGCTTCTTGAGTGAAAATGCAGTTTTTGCGAAAAAAGTAGAAGAAAATGGCATCACCTTCATCGGGCCAAGACCAAAGGCGATTGAAGTGATGGGAAGTAAACTGGCGGCGAAAGATGCGGTAAAAGATTATGATATTCCGATGGTGCCTGGCATTGATGAAGCCATTACTGACATTGCGAAAGCGAAAGCGATTGCTGCGGAAATTGGCTATCCAATTTTGGTGAAAGCCTCTGCTGGTGGTGGGGGAAAAGGACTGCGCATCGTAGAAAGAGAAGAAGAATTTGAGGAGCAAATGGATCGTGCTATTAGTGAAGCAATTTCGGCATTTGGTGATGGAGCAGTTTTCTTGGAAAAATACATTGGTTCGCCTCGACACATAGAAATTCAAGTTTTAGCAGACCAACATGGAAATACGGTGCATTTATTTGAAAGAGAATGCAGCATCCAGCGTCGCCACCAAAAAGTAGTGGAAGAAGCACCTTCTTCAGTTTTGACACCCGAAGTGCGCGAAGCGATGGGAACAGCAGCGGTGAGAGTCGCTCAGGCTTGCGATTATGTCGGTGCCGGAACGGTTGAATTCTTGATTGATGACCAATTGAATTTCTATTTCCTGGAAATGAATACGCGTCTGCAAGTAGAGCATCCTGTGACAGAATTAATTACAGGAATTGACTTGGTAGAGCAGCAAATTCGAGTAGCAAGAGGTGAAAAATTGTCTTTCTCACAAGAAGATTTAATGATAAAAGGTCATGCCGTAGAACTGCGCGTCTATGCCGAAGATCCGCTGGATAATTTCTTGCCGAGTGTCGGAACATTAGAAACTTATCGTATTCCAGAAGGAGAAGGTATTCGAGTGGATGATGGCTACGAAGAAGGGATGGAAATTCCAATCTATTACGATCCGATGATTGCCAAATTAATTACCTACGATGATAATCGAATGGCAGCAATACAAAAAATGCGTGACGCGATTAAAGATTACGAAATAGAAGGCATCGCTACTACCCTACCCTTTGGAAAATTCGTTTGTAAACACGATGCTTTCCTTTCTGGCAATTTCGATACGCATTTTGTCAAAAATTACTACTCGCCTGAACTGATTCAGGCAGAACGCCAGCAAGAAGCAAAAGTAGCAGCCATGCTGGCATTAGATACTTATTTGAAACAGAAAGATGCTTTGAAAGTGCCTGAAATACAGCAAAATACTTGGAAGAAGCGGATGGCTTAAGAGCGACTTGTTTTGGAATTAGATGAATTCAACATTGTGTATATCCCAAATTGCACTTTTACAGAAGATTTGAAGTAACAAAGTCTCTGCTCTCTGCTTTTGTCAACTCATGGCGGCATCAGCCTGAGGCAGACGTGGTCGAACCGCCATGAGTTGATCAGGGTTTCTTAAGGATAAAAAATGGCTGTCCGCCATTTTTTATCCTTAAGAAACCTTGATGGAATTGAATGGACTCGACGTCCATTCAATTCCAAAACAAGTCGCTCTCAGTAAGCACTTTCGGTATTTGTGCAATTTGCTATACACATTTCAACGTTCACCCAATTTCATAGAGGATTTTATTTCTCTTTACCTTTACTCCATCAATCAAAATAGCGGCATGAACTACCAGCTTATACTCGATTCCATTTATCAAGACATTCAAAAAGAGATTTCTACAGGAAAAGTGGCAACTTACATTCCTGAATTAGCAAAAGTTTCTGCTGAAAAGTTTGGGATGCACTTACATTGCTTGGATGGCAAACACTACGCGGTGGGCGATAGCGAAGAGCGTTTTTCGATTCAGAGTATCATAAAAGTGTTGTCCTTGGTTTTGGCTGCCAAGTTTGAAGGTATGAAAGTGCTAGAAAGAGTAGATGTCGAGCCTTCAGGTGATCCTTTCAATTCTTTGACGCAACTAGAATATGAGCAAGGCATTCCTAGAAACCCTTTGATTAATGCAGGAGCATTGGTCGTGTGTGATATTCTAATGGATCACTTAGAGAATCCCAAAACAGATTTTCTAGCCTTCGTTCGGGAACTGACGGGCAACGAAAGCATCAATTATGATGAAAAAGTGGCGGCTTCGGAAAAAGCATTTGGTCATCGAAATGCCGCTTTACTCAATTTGATGAAGTCCTTTGGAAATATTCGTCACGAAGTCAATGAGGTATTAGATTTTTACTTCCATCAATGCGCGTTATCTATGTCCTGTCAGGAACTGACGCAAGCATTCTTACTCTTTGCCAATAGTGGAAAATTATTTCCTTCTAATAAAAAAATCATCACCAGTAGTCAATCCAAACGCATCAATGCTATTATGATGACTTGCGGCTTTTATGACGAAGCAGGAGAGTTCTCTTTTCGAGTCGGTTTACCAGGAAAAAGTGGCGTGGGAGGAGGCATCATTGCGATTCATCCAGGAGAATACGCCGTTGCAGTTTGGAGCCCGCCTTTGAACGAAAAAGGAAATTCGCAATTAGGAATGCTCGCCTTGGAATATTTGACAACGAGGACTGGATTCTCTATTTTTTAAAGGCATCTTTTTCTTTTAAAAAAGATAATTGAAGTTTCCTAACTTCAATTCAATATCCGTTCATGTCCTAACGAGCTTAGACAGACTTGACTCGTTAAGAAACGAGTAAATATGCGCGTCAAGTTAGGAAACTTAGCATATCGAAAGCAATCAACTACTGACAATTCAAATCCAACTTAGAAACTTGGTCGTTATTCGGAAAGCAGAAGCCAGAAAGTATCTCTTGCGGCACGTAGCGATCAATATTTGGATCGTGCAAAGAATTGGTTAAGAAGGCTTCCAGCGCATCAATCTCTTCGTCAGTCATTTCCAAAGGCTTGAAATGTGGTGCGATTTGCGCTTCTGGAACAGCATTATTCTCAGGAACACCTTCGTTGAAATAAATGATGGCTTCGCGCAAAGAAGTCATGCTGCTTCCGTGGAAAAGAAAAGGTGCGTCTTTTAGGTTATACAGTTGAGGTACTTTGAATTTATACATATCCACAGGGCGCTTGGTAAATTCACCGCGACCTAGATTACGAGGATCATCTTTCGAGGTTCTAACTACACCATCTATTTCGTGCAAATCCTTCACACCCAAGGCATGAAATTCATTAGCATTCAATGCTGCCCCTTTGTGACATTTGTAACAACCTGCCTTCGTGAAAAACAATAATGCACCTCCTTTCTCTTGCTCGGTCATCGCATCTTCATCACCTTTCACCCATTCTTGAAAAGGAGATTGGTTCGTCAAAATAGTTCTTAAATAGGCAGAAATCGCAAAACTTGCGGTCATTTTGGTGTAGCGTTCTTCCTTGGAAAAATCACTGAATGCAATGTCGAAATAATCTTTGTAACCTAGTTCAGTCATCAAGGCTTCATCAATAACCATACGATGCAATTCCAAGCCCTCAATATTTTGTGCTTCCAAACCATGCAATCCTAAATTATTGGGTGCAGAGACACCCGTCCACAAATGTTCTGTACCAATATTATTATCAAAAGAACCGAAGCGACCTGCCCACATCGTGTTCGTTACGTAAGCCAAATTCAACATTGCCAAAGGGCGCGCGCCTTGTGCATCTACTTCGTTGGGATCGTAACTATCAAAAATTCTTCTTGCTTCTCCGTTGTGCCCAAAACCAAATGCACCATCCGCAATGCCTTGCACTCCACCTGGCGTAAACGCTGCACTAGGTACGTGACAAGATGCACAGGAATAGGTGTTAGTTCCTTCTTCGTGATGCGCTTCTTTCGCCAAACCTGTTTCAAAAAACAACATCTTTCCCAAGGCAACCTTCTGACGCGTCAAAGGATTGGAAGGATCTTGAGGAATATTTCTGTAATCTGTTTCGTCTGGTAAAATATAGTAGGAAAGCCCTCCATTTGGAGAGAGATCGGACATTCGTTTCGTTAGTTTTACATCCAACGGATTACGCAACGTATCTTCGGTACAGCTTACTAAACATAGCGCACAAGCAGCTATCGTCAGCAAGACAGTCAGTCTGTTTATCATCTTTAGCACTAGGTCGGTTTACAATGTGATTGCTGAAAAGCAAGTCTTTACATATGTCTGTAAATGCAAATTTAATCAAAAGCCCCTCATATCCTAAGCTTGAATGGACTATTTTTGACTCGACAAGCCTGTTCTACGTAAAAATTATGCTTTTGTGACAGAATAAGCGACGTACTTTTTACTTCCAAAAATTCGTTCTTCATAGCCGACAAGAAAATCAAACAAATAGGATGTT
>JBCDFY010000037.1:0-38237 GCA_039176995.1 Bacteroidota bacterium | reverse complement strand
TCAATATTTCGCTAGAATCCGCAGCTATCTTGGTACTGCTCGTAAACAAGGCGTAAATGCTTTTGAAGCAATCCGCAGTCTGTTTACCAATGAGGCTATTCCTTATATTTTAATCCGCAATCTTTATTGCTGAATAGTTACCAATTTTTTTGAGTATGCACCTTTATAAAATACTATTTTCCATCCGGCTATTCTTCCTTTTGCTACCTTCTTCAACCGCACAACCTCTCTCTAATTCAATCGCCTCCTAAAGCAAATGCGAAAAAGTCTATTTGCACACTGATCGGAACTACTACACGGCTGGTGGAGATATTTTTTTCAAAGTCTATTTGACTAATGAAGATTTGAAGCTAAAAGAGACTGCAAGTAAAGTACTTTACGTTGATTTGATTGATGGTGAGCAACAGATCATAGATTCCAAAATCATCTCAATAGAAAATGGAATTGGAAGAGGAGATGTTAAATTGAGTAGTCGTTTAGAGAATGATCAATATTTGCTTCGAGCCTACACCGCTTTTATGAAAAACAATGATCCCACTTTTTTCTTTCGTAAATCAATTTACATCAATGGAATAATTAAAACGGATACCAATAAAATCACCCAAAATACGCCTATAAAAAATCAGATTCTTTTCTTTCCAGAAGGAGGTGATTTGTTACTTGGATTATCTTCAAGAATAGCCGTCAAAACCATTGGTACTAATGGATTGGGAATAGCTGTAAAGGCAAAAATTGTAGATCAAACAGAACGGGAAATCACTCGTTTTTCTACGGATGAACATGGTTTTGGAAGTTTTGAATTTACGCCTCAAGCCAATACGCAATATTTTGCTATTGTAGAAGGAACTCCCAAAATACAACTACAGCAAGCACTTTCGGAAGGAATGGGATTACGAATAGAAGTAGACGAAATGCAAATTGATCTAACTATCTCAAATTCAGCGAATTTTGATCATTACAATAACGGTATATTAGTTGCTCATACAAGAGGAAAAGTCGTGTTTGAAAAAAGACTGATAGAAACAAAAAACTATCAATTGAACCTTAAGAAACATGCCTTACCAACAGGCATCATTCATTTCACTTTATTTGATGGCTTGGGCAGACCACAAGCAGAACGCTTAGTATTCAATCAGGTTGGCAGCGATAATTTTAATGTAGATTTTACGACGAATAAAGAGCAATACGGTAAGAGAGAGAGAGTGAAACTCAGATTAGAATTGTATGATGATGAAGGTGAATTTCTACCTGCAGAACTTTCTGTTTCTGTCGTAGATCATTTTTTGGCAAATACAATATCTACGCAGCCTGATATTCGGACTTACTTACTACTAAGTGCCGATTTAGCCGATTTCGTTGAAAATCCCAATCGCTACTTAGGATCTACAAATGCTGACTTGATACAAGCAACTGATTTATTAATGATGACGCACGCTTGGCGGCGGTTTCGATGGAAAGATATGCTTCAAAATCCTACAAAAACACTAAAATTCAAGGCGGAAAAAGGTCTGTCCATTTCAGGAACTGTTACGCCACAAAAGAAACCCCAAAAAGCAGTAAAAGCGTACGGATTCATCTCCAATTTTTCTGCTGATTTTTCAATGACAGAATTTGAAACTGATGAAGAAGGCTACTTTCGAGTAGATGGCTTGCCATTCAAAGACAGCACAGATATTATCATACAGGCGGCTATTCCAAAAAATAAAAGCAAACCGTTACCAGTAGTCGCTAATGAAGAAGAGATAAAGCTGAAAGGAGATCGAAATGTAGATATTCAAATCAATGAAATATTGAGTTATCCTTCTACCCAAGCAGATTTCACGCAGTTTGACAAAGTTACTTTTGATAAAAAAATAGGTGTTCAATTGCAAAGTTTGGAAGAGACCAAACAGGCAGAGAGCGAAGACTTTGAATTTAGCGTTGAATTAGGGGAAGTGGTGGTCACAGAAGGAAAGGTAGATAAAGTCATTGAATACTACGAAGACAGAATGTTATACAGACGTCCCAATACTAGAATTGGTGCCGCAGAATTACCTAATATAGGGCAATATCGAGACATCTACGATATATTGAGAGGAAGAGTTCTTGGTATGAAACTAGATGCGCCTGAAGAGACGCTTGAAGATGTGGGAAACAGTAGATACTCCATTATTCTTCGTGGCTATAATACAGGCTTAAACAGTAGAGATCGAATGTCCAATGCGGCAAAATTCATGGTGAATGGAGCTTTTGTTTCTACTAGCTATGCAGAAGCGATCAATCCGATGAATATCGCATTTGTAGATGTTGTCAGCTCTGTCAATGAACTGAGTTTATATGGAGAACTAGGTTCTAACGGTTTGGTTATGATCTATTTAAAGCCACCCGTACAACGACAAATTGAAAATGCAAAAATCAAAGCGCCGGGTATTTTGAGTTTGCTTTACAATGGCTATGATGAAGCACGCGAATTTTATCGTCCTACTTATCCGACTGCTGCCTCGGACGCTACTCAATTAGATACCCGAGTTACTCTACACTGGTCGCCACTTCTAAAAACAAATGAATTTGGAGAAGTCTATCTCGAATTTTATACTGCTGATCGAAGTACAATTTACGATATTATTGTAGAAGGAATCAGTGAAAAAGGTGTGCCGATTATTGCTAGGACAAGTTTGGAAGTGGAGTGAGGATACGCATTTTAACCATACAAATTTTTAGAAGGGCACTCATTTTTGGGAATCCGTGAAGTCGTATTCAAAAAATCTTTTCCATACGGACTTTACGAAAGGGGGATTTTTTGAATGCTCCGAGAAGTTTTTGAGGGCGAAAAGCACCAAAATTTGACAAATTTTGATGCTTTTCGCCCATAAAACTCTCTCGCAGAAAGTCTTTTCACCTTTGAAAAAAGACTTTCTGCGAATTCTGGAAACGAAATCTTACAATTTCAATTTGTGTACCCTACTGAATACAAATTTTCAAATTCAGATCAATTCAATTTATGAAAGCCTTTTTCCTATTTACCGTTCTATTTCTTTATCTCTCTACGGCTCAAAGTCAGGTTCTAAAAATGACGGTTGCCGATCAAAATTCTCGACAACCAATCGCTGATGCTTTTGTATTTATAGAAAATAGTTCGAATGGAACAGCCACCAATCAAGAAGGTGAATTTGAATTGGATGTAAAGGGAAATCGCCAGTTGACCATCGTTTTTTCTCATCTCAACTACCAAACAGCAGTATTGAACTGGAGGAGCGACAACGTAAAGAAAGATACGTTTTTTCTTATGCCAAAGGAAGTGAGTTTGCAGGAAATTAGTGTTGTGCAAAAAGCAAATCCTCGACTTAGAAAGCGAAGAATGAGAAGATTTATTGCTGCTTTTCTTGGTCCAGATGTTCACCCAAAAACAGTTCGTATTTCCAATCCAGAAGTGATTCTTTTCACAGAAAAAAACGAACAACTAATTGCAGCAGCCAGTGAGCCCATTTTGGTCGAAAATCAAAAACTAGGCTACATCGTCCAGTTTTACCTCGAAGAATTTGAGTTGTCTCCCAATGAAGATTTAAGGTATAAGGGACGAGCATTCTTTCAACCCATCGAAGGGAACAAAAAGACCCTTGCCAAATTCAAAAGAAATCGGCGAAAAGCCTATTTAACAAGCAGCAACCATTTTTTTAAGCAATTGGTGGAAGGGGAAATGGATTCAGATGTATATGAATTGGGACTTGCTACTATCAATTTCAGTAATGGAATAGCCGAATATCAGGCAATAGTTCCTGATAGTCTGAATATCGAACAACTAGATGATTATACCTATTCGATTCCTATAAAAGCATATTTGAGCGTAAAAAATAAACGTGCGAAAATTCAGAAAGAAAAAGTAGAGGGACAGAGTTTTGCATCTAGTTTTTCGACCGATATTGCACCTTTGAGTAAAGCACAAAATGAAGTTGCAGTATCCTACTTAAAATCGGCGACAGGCTTTATATTAGTCAGTTCCGAAGGTCGAATTCTCAATCCATTAGATATTGAAGAATATGGTTATTGGACAAATCAGCGTATTGCGGCGCTTTTGCCGTTTGATTATCGTTAAATAAAAACTATTCGTTTTAGGCAGCTTCTTGATAAATCAATTTCATTTTAAATGGCGTTAGAAATTGATTTAGCTTAAGATTGAATTCTTCCTTTCTATCTACATATTGCTTGATCGCAAGACCAGTGGAGTCATGTCTTTTGTGTAAAGATATAATATCTTCTAATTGAATGAGTTGTTCAATTAATTCACTGATGAGAATAGAGCGATCCTGAACTTCTTCAAAATATTTTTCGTAATCATTCATATTTAAAATCGTTGTATACAATTTCTACAAATCCTCTTGGATGAGTTTTACCGAATCGGTCTTTTCTAGAGGTTGAAAATTGGAACAACCAATATACATAATCAGATTTATATAACGCAAACTTGGGATCATTCGTTTCTCGAACTGGCAAAAAGTAACTATCGATGAGGCGATTATCAGAGAACTTAGATTTGAACTCTTCTTGTAATAATCTTTCGTTCTCCTCGAACACTTTCTTTGGCAGTATTGTCAATAAATCTATATCGTTAGGATTCAGCTTCTTTGTCGTAAAACTTCCTCCAATCCATTGAGCAAAAGTATCAGTAATTTGATCTATAAATCTATCTGTATAGTCAGCAAAAGCCTCATATAGTTCTTGACGACTTGATGAGTCAGGAAAATTCAACACAAATTCTTCATAAAAAATCTCCTAACTAATTTTATGAATCTCTGCTGGTTTTAATAGCCCTTTATTTGTAAATTCCATTGCCAAATATAAAAACTTGTTCATAAAATCTCATCTATTATCTACCTTTGAACAAAAACAATTTGGAATCTGTATCAGAAAAATTACTTCACCTCCCACAAAGAGCAAAAGACGCCAAAAAGTCCAATAAAAAGTATTTTGCTCGACTGGCAAAGCGACCGCCCAAGCAGCTAGATGCTACTATGCAAGCACTACATGATGAAGTCTTTGAAGAAATAGATTGCTTGGAATGTGCCAATTGCTGTAAAACGACCAGCCCAATTTTCAGAACAAAAGACATAGAAAGCATTGCGGCGCATTTGAAAATGAAAGTGGGTGATTTTGTAGCAAAATACTTGAAAGTAGATGAAGAAGAAGACTACGTTTTGCAAAGTTCTCCTTGCCCATTCTTAGGTGCAGATAACTACTGTTCCATCTACGAAGCGCGCCCCAAAGCCTGCCGAGAATATCCGCATACTGATCGGAAGAATTTTCATCAAATTTTGCCTTTGACATTGAAGAATACAACGATTTGTCCTGCTACTTTTGAAATGGTGAAGAGATTAAAGAAAGTGTTACCAATCTAAAACTGATAATTGGTATTACATTATTCAAAAATCGTATCTTTATAGAAAGCTATGCTGTAATGAGGAATTGATAGTCGGTGCTCTCTTGAGCTTTTTTCTATTCTACTCCACGCGAACTCAAAACCTTGTATTTAGTCGAAGTTTTGATCAGACTACTGATTTAGACTTATTCATTGAATCTTACGAGTTCAAAATTTCTGACTAGCGAAGGAATTCATTGTTCACTACTCAAAGTCCACTTTTTCAATGGGATGGTGCTTTTAGGGATCAATCTTCAGAATTGGAAACCTACGCTTTGACTTTGAATATTGCTGTGGCTTATAAAAAGAGCGATCATATAACTCTAATTTTAGTTTGGATGGTTCATAGCCTAAGTTTCATTTTTGGTAGAGTAAATAGATAGTTCGCCAAAAAACTCAAGGATTTTGAGATCGCACCAGGAAATTTATTCTATACCTACGCCACTCCATACCCACCACCACCAGGCAAGGTAAAAATAATCTCCTCGCCAGGGTATAACTTATCCAACCCCTTCGGCGGAATTGGACGCGCTGGAATAATTTGAATGCTCCCTTTTTGACCATTACCACCGCCACAAATACCTCTAGCAACCGTTTTTGTTTTCTCTGTCAAAATGGAAATATTGATGGGTTCATCGCCGACCATTTTGATCGCAAATATTTGTCCATCGCCACCTTTGTATTTGCCGTCGCCACCTGAATTGCGCGCCAATGCTTTTTGTGTCACGCGGATAGGCGCATCATTTTCTAGTACTTCGATCGGCACATTGGCAACATTAGTAGGGAAGCTCAATACATGAATACCATCCTGATTTGGGCGCGCGCCATAACCACCATTGAGGAAGAAATATTCCACGAATTCGCGTCCATCTTTGTGTGTACCATTCAAAACGATGCACCAACAAGCACTTCCACAGTCTGCTTGTACTTTGTCGGGAACGGCTTGTGCCAATGCACCAAAGACCACCGAATGCAGCATGTTTCCAGTGATATTTCTTGCACCTAGCGGAACAGGTTTTTGAGCATTCACCAAACAGCCTTTGGGCGCAGTCACTTTGATGGGACGAAATGCACCTTCGTTGTTAGGAACTTCCGGACTAAAAGTACATTTGATCGGGTAGGCGGTGTAAGCGTAAGTATAATTCAAGACCGCATTAATACCCAAAGAATGTGCGCCAGAAGTACCATCATAATCCACATGAATTTCGTCGCCTTTAATATTTACCGTAGCGACAAAACGGACAGGTTCATCTTTGCCATCGCCGTCGGCATCATATTCGTAGTGATAGCTGCCGTCGGGTGCTTGAGTAATGGCTTCGCGCATCGCTTTTTCGGAAGCATCAATAATTTGCTCGCCCAAAGTATCAATTTCCTCCATGCCATTTTCTTCCATCAATCGCTTCAAGGAACGGATGCCCTGATCGTTAGCGGCAATTTGCGCACGAATATCTCCAAGCGTTTGTCTCGCTGCACGCACATTAGCTCGAATTAGCCCAAACAATGTATCATTTGGTTCGCCAGCAATCATCAATTTCGTCGGCGGCACCATCAATCCTTCTTCGTATAAATCTCTCGCGCCTGCTCCCCAAAGCGAACCGCCCATATCAGGTGAATGCGCAATTGTACCGATGAATCCAATCAAAATACTACGATGAAAAATAGGCGAAACGATGCCAATATCGGGTTTATGACCAGCACACAACCAAGGATCGTTGGTCATTACGACGTCTCCTTCCTCCCAAGTTTCTGCAGGAAAATAGTCCTTCAATAAGGCTTGCGTTAACATCGGTAAGACCCCCAAGAAGGAAGGCACACTAATACTAGACTGCGCCAAAGAACGCCCTCGACTATCCATCAAAACCACCGCAAAATCATTGCTTTCTCTTGTCACTGTGGAGAAGGAAGTACGCTGCAAAGTCGTTCCTGCTTCATCGACTATCGAAATCAAGCGCGACCAAAGAATGCTGAGGGTGATGGAATCGTAAGTTGTGCTAGTTAAGTTCATAATTATCATCATTTTGGGAGGGCAGGAAGGTTTTTGATTATCGCTCAGAAATTAATCAAACAGATAAAATTTACCAAGTTTTGCTCTCTCGCTAAACCTCCGCTGCAAACTTCGCAAATTCAAATCATTAGTCCTCCACCATTCACGTGCAAAGTCTGTCCTGTAATATGGCTTGCTCCTTCACTTAATAGAAACAAGATCGGAGCGGCAATTTCTTTTGTTTGTGCGATGGTTTGTAGCGGCACTAATTTTTTATAAAACTCTAAATCTACGCGTTGTTCGGTTTTGGTTCTGCCCAAGCCACCCGTCAAAAAATCGGTTTGTACTGCGCCTGGCGCAATGGCATTCACTCGAATGTCGGGCGCGAGTTCTGTGGCTAGGGTTTTGGTTAGAGATAGAATTGCTGCTTTGGCAGCGGAATAAGGTGCATAGTTCGGGCGACCAATCAATGCCAAACCTGAACTCATATTGACGATTGCGCCTCCTTTTGCCAAGTATGGAATCGCCATTTTACAACTTAAGAACAAAGATTTTAGATTGCCATCCATCGTCTCTTTCCATTCTTCAACTGACAGTTCTTCTAACTTCTTGAACGCTGCAATAAAACCGACCAAATTTACCAAAAAATCAATCTCTTTCCACGTTTTCAATAATTCCTCCAATGCTTTTTCAGTTCCTCTTCTCGTGTCGCGTCTACTCCAAAAGTCAATACATTTTCAGGCGGTGATCTTTGCTCAATAGACTGTGGCAAATCAAAAACAGCAACCTCCAAACCTTGCTCTAATGCCATTTTTACCACTGCTCTTCCGATACCGCCACAACCGCCGATGGCGAGGAGTTTTTTTCCTGATTTTGGTGTATTTTGCATGAGCTATTTTTTGTCGGAATCAGGATTTGCAGAATTTGAGAATTTACAGGATTTTAAAATTAAGCTGAACACGACATATAAATAATCCGCTCAATCTGTTCGATCCGTGTCTTCAAAAAAAATCCGTCCCCAATCCGTTGCATCTGTCTAATCCGCGTTCCCATCCTCCTTACTTCAATTCAATAATAATATTCCGAAATTCATCCACCCGTATCGTCGTATTTGCGCCAATAATCGTTGTACTTTCCATCTCTTCAATGATCGCTGGCCCATCAAATTCCTCATTGGGTTTAAGTTCGTAGCGACCATAAACAGGGCATTCGATGGGTGTCGTTCCTAGCTCTGCAAAATAGACTTGGCGTGTACCCTTATAGGAATTGCCTGCTGCTTGCATTTGTGATTGTTGCGGTTTCATTTCGGGTGTTGGTCCACTGACGACTACGCGCCAAGTCACCGTTTCCATAGCAATACCTTCGATGGAGCGACTATATCGCAATTCGTATTCTTCCAAAAAGCGACGCTCAATTTCTGCGATGCTTACTGCGGATAATTCGCCACTTGGCATATTAATGGTAATCTCATGTCCTTGCCCCGAATAGCGCATATCGGCAATGCGTTCGATGCGCGCATCTTCGGCAGAAATGCCCGCTCGTTTTAAGAAAGCCAAACCTTGCTGCTCCATTTTTTGAAGCATAGAATTAACTCTATCCCAATCCATTTCCTCCAATCGACAGACATAACTACTAATTGCCTCACTCGCAATAGGGGAGACTAAGAAACCGAGCGCCGAAGTCACACCTGCGCCTACTGGAATAATCATTTGCGGAGCATGCAACAGTCTTGCGACTCCAAAAGCATGAACTGGACCAGCACCTCCAAAAGCAATCATGCTGTAGTGGCGAGGATCAAGTCCTTTCTCCAAAATATGTACACGCGCAGCATTTGCCATATTTTCATTAACAATGCGATGGATACCAAGTGCAGCTTCTTCTATGCTGATATTGAGTGGTTTCGCAATTTTTTCTTCGATGGCTTTTCTTGCTAAATCTTTGCGTAAAGTCATCGTGCCGCCGAGAAAATAGTCTTCATTCAAATAACCTAAAACCAAGTCAGCATCGGTCACGGTTGGATGTTTGCCTCCTCTGCCGTAGCAAGCAGGACCAGGTTGAGAAGAAGCACTGTCTGGCCCGACCGTCAGCAAACCCAATTCATTTACGCGCGCAATACTCCCACCACCTGCGCCAATTTCAATCATATCAATGACAGGAATGCGTACGGGTAAACCGCTGCCTTTTTTGAAGCGACGCACCCGACCTGCTTCAAATTGATTGGTAATTTCTGGTTGGTAGTTAGAAATGAGCGACGCTTTCGCAGTTGTTCCACCCATATCGAAAGCTAAGAGGTCAGATTTGTTGGTCAGTCTGCCAAAAAACACGCCTGCCATTGTTCCACCAGCAGGGCCACTTTCTAGCAACTGAATCGGCGTTTTTCTTGCGCCTTCGATAGTCGTCAAGCGACCACTAGAAATCATAATATTGATGATGCCATCGAAGCCGAGGGCATTTAATTTAGATTCTAATTTTCGCAAATAATCATCCGTGATCGGTTGGACATAAGCGTTCATTGCGGTAGCAGAAGTCCGCTCGTATTCTCGAATTTCGGGCATGATTTCAGAGGAAAGACTACAATAGATATTGGGGAATTTTTCTTTGATGAATTTGCCTACGATTTGCTCGTGTTCAGGATTGGCGAAAGAGTGTAAAAAGCTTACGGCGATAGATTGTACACCTTCTTCTACCAATTGGCTAACTACTTTTTCTAGCTCATTTTCTTTCAAACTCACTAGCACATTCCCGTGCTTATCTAATCGTTCTTCTACGCCTGATCGTAAAGTCTGTGGCACAAGCGGCTCTGGCACACTCAAAAATATATCATATATATCATAGCGGAGTTCTCGCCCAATTTCCAGTACATCTTCAAAACCTGCGGTGGTTATCAAGCCCGTTTTTGCACCTTTGCGCTCGATGACCGCATTGGTCACTAAGGTCGTGCCATGCACGATGCTCCCCAAGTCCTTGACTTCCAATTGGTATTCTTTTTGCAATTGTGCTACGCCATTCAGTATTCCTTCTGTTGGGTCAGGATAAGTGGTGAGCGTTTTGCCAAATTGCAATTTTCCCGTCTTTTCGTCCAATAAGACTAAATCCGTGAATGTGCCGCCAATGTCTATTCCTAATTTCATAGTCCAAGGATTTAGGGGAGAAGGATCGAAGGATTGAAGGAGAGTGAGTCAATCCGTCAATCCTTTCTTCCCTCAACCCTTATCAGTGATATTCTTCGCCGCCGCTCACGTTCATGGCTTCGCCTGTGATATAAGCGGCTTGCTCAGAACAAAGAAAGGCTACTGCTTTCGCAATATCTTCTACTAAACCTGTACGTTTCAGTGGATTACGATCTTTGATGCCTTGTAAGTAGGTTGCATAATCTAAGCCAAATTTGTCGCTAAAGAACTTGTTTTGCCAATGTCCTAAACCTGTCGTAATATGATTGGGACAAACGGCATTGACTCGGATACCGTATTCTCCCAACTCGACGGCATTGGAGCGCGTCAAACCCACCATACCGTGTTTAGAAGCAGTATAGGCTGCGGCAAATGGAAAACCGGATTTTGCAGCTTGGCTCGCAATGTTGACAATATTTCCACCTTTGCCTTGTGCAATCATTTGAGTGGCAGCGTGTTTCGCGCAAAGGAATGCACCTTTCAAATTTACACTCAAAACGGCATCCCAACTCTCTTCTTTAAACTCCGTCAGCGGTTCCATAATGTAGCCGATGCCCGCATTGCTAATCATCATATCTAATTGTCCGAAGGCTTCCACTGCTTTCGCCACTAAGTTCTTCACTTGTGCTTCGTCGCGTACATCACAAGGTATAGTGATTGCTTTCGCACCCAACTTTCTAGCGTCTTCTGCAATGGCTTCCATTTCATCGGTTGTGCCAACATGCTCTGCACTAAATTGCTCGCCTTTGGTCACTCCGATATCTGAAATTACGACATTGCAACCTTCTTCTGCTAAGCGCATAATGATCGCTTCGCCAATTCCTTTTCGCCTACCCGAACCTGTGACGATGGCTGTTTTTCCTTGTAAATTGTACATATTATAAGGTTTGAAGTATTTAGGGATTTGAAGGGTTGAAGGAGATTATAATTACATAAATTAATCAACTATCTCCTAAACGTTTTTTCGCGTTTTTCTTCGCGGTCGCAGATACTCGAAGAATCTCGTCTGCTTCCCTCATTAAGCGATTCAATTCTCTTGTATCATTTGCCAATTCTGCACCTATTATCATCTCTAACCAAAAGACACTTTCATCTGCTTCCTCAACTACAATGCAGAGCTTCGAGTACAATTCTTTATCAGAACGCGCTCTACAAACTGCGCGATAGTTGGCCGCTGTCGAAGTTGCTGATTTGATTAATTGATAGCTTATGACGTTCGTTGCCTTATTGTGCTGAAGGGTCTTGAAAAATTTGATAATATCAATAGCAAATTGCTTAGTTTTACTTTTAAACCATTCTGCATATTCTTCTTTACTATTGAATCTTCTTCCCTTAGAGTTATTCATCTTTATCGTATTTTGTTTCTTAAAATAGAAACGAGCATCCCTTTAATCCTTCAAGCCCTCAATCCTTTAGATTAGGCAATCTGCTCCGATACAATAAAAGTTGGATTATCCGCAAATTCTTGAAATTCTTCTGCGATCCGTTGCATGGTTTCGGTAGCCACTTCTTCTCCCAATTTTCCCATATCATTTACCTCAATCACTTCGCAGTATTGATAAGGTGAAGGTGTTTCTGTTCCCATCAAGGTATCTAGGCGATAGACTTTGAAATCATCTACGGAAGACAATCCTTTTACAGTTGGGACATCCGTAGTTTGCGCCCATTTTTCATAAGCCGCTCTTGCAGCTTCGTCTTTCAGGTTGAATAGTACGACTAGTGCAGCCATTGTTGTTGATTTGTGTATCTGAAATTTACCAGCATTACTGGCGATACTCTACATTTTGTTAGTAGCTAGCGAAATATTTGTAGCTAGTATTGAATTTTTCCTTTCAAGCTGCAGCGCAGCGTAACTTCAAATATGTTGCGCTCCGCTGGAGCTTGAAAATAATATTCTGGATAATATCTATAAATATTGCGCCGCTCTGCGGCTAAGGTATAGCATTGGGTTATGCAACTCGATTTTTTAAAAATTCTTTGCTTCTGACTTTGATCAACCCTTGAACAGAATTCAGAATCATGCTTGCGCCTTTTTCAACCAGCGCATCTGCTTGCTCAGAAGTCCCTGCAACTGTGCCGAAGAATTTGCCAGCGTCTAGGACGGTTTGGAAAATCTCATCCAGTACTTTTTTTACTTCTGGATGTTTTGGACCATCATAATAACCCATCGACATTGCTAAATCCCTTGGTCCAATGATGAAACCATCTACACCTTCTACTTTACAGATAGAAGAGAGGTTTTTGACGCATTCCATCGTTTCGATTTGTGGCAAAACTAGGGTTTGTTCATTAGAGAAATGGACGTACTCTTCTTGCGACATCTTACCCTGCATATAGTCCGAAGCACGCACTGGCCCTAAGCCACGCTTGCCCATTGGTGGATATTTGATGGCTTCCACTAGGCGTTTTACATCGTCAGTATTATCTATGGTCGGCATCATCACGCCCATTACACCTGCATCCATGAATTGTAGAATCAACTTAGGATCGGTACTTCTAATTCTTGCCAAAGGCGTGCAGTTTCTTAGCTCACAGGCACGCACTAAATTGGTCACATCCGAAGCGGTAATTCCACCATGTTCCCCATCAATTATATAATAGTCAAAGCCCGAAAGTCCAATATACTCGCAAATGGTGGGGTCAGTGGTTGGGGAAATGACGCCGTAGCAGGCTTTTCCTTCTGCAATTCGCTTTTTTAGTTGATTCTCTTTCATGTTGAGTGTTGAAGGAGTGAAGTTTTGCAAGAGTTGATCTTCTATTTTTTAGTTCCTTTGGTAAATTTAGACAAAAATAGTTAATTATTTTAATAGTTAACTTAGTTAACTAATTTTTCTTTCTTATAATTGCATTAACCTATAATTGTTCATGTGAAATAGATTTGAGCAGAAAAAAGTTGGTGTTTTGTATTTTAAATAATAGAAAGTTTTGCTAACACGGAATATGCATACTCTGATAGGTGTGTGTCAAATTGCACTTTTATGGAAGATTTGAAGTAGCAAAGACTCTGATCTCTGCCTTTTTCAAATCATGGCGGCATCGAACCGCCATGATTTGATCGAGGTTTCTTAAGGACAAAAAATGGCTTTTTAGCCATTTTTTGTCCTTAAGAAACTTCGATGGATTTGGATGGACTCGACGTCCATCCAAATCCACAAAAAGTCGCTTTCAACAAACACTTTCAGTATTTGTGCAATTTGGCACACATATACACCTCTGATAGGAAAGAAGAATGCTCTGATATTCACTAAAAGCTAATGAGTTTTGATACAGCAACAGTTCGTAAAAATCGGTCAGCAATTGGTTCACTTTCGGTATGCGGGACAAGGAAAGCCTTTGGTGCTGCTTCATCCTTCTCCGAGTTCGTCGAAGATGTTTGAGCCCTTAATCAATTCACTGAGTCCACATTTTTTGGTCATTGCGCCCGATACAATTGGCTATGGCAAATCGCAGCCACTCCAATTGGAAATGAATACGATGTCCGACTACGCTCAATTTTTAAAGCAATTTTTAGCGTATATTGGTTTGCAAAAAGTCGCTATTTATGGCTCTGCCACGGGAGCGCAAATGGGCATTCGCTTTGCTTTGGAATTTCCTGAATTGGTGGAACACTTGTATCTGGATAATGCGGCCCATTTTACAGAGCAGCAACGATCAGATATTTTACTGCACTATTTTCCCGATCTGACACCACGAGTTGATGGTAGTCATTTGGATAAAATTTGGGAGATTACAACGCATCTTTTTAAGTATTTCCCTTGGTTCAAAAAAACGCCTGAATTTGCTTTGAATCGCCCAGCTTTGCCACCAGTTGTTTTGCATCAGATTGTAAAGGATTTTATCGAAACAGGAGCTGGATATAGTCGAGCGTACCGCGCCGCTTTTGAACACGAACGCGTGGAATATGTGCAACAATTGCAAGTGCCAACGACAATTTTTGATTGGAGTGCCAGTATTATTCGTCCTTATGTGAAACAGCTTCTTGCCTATAATTTTCCTGAAAATGTAGAGCGAATTCTGATTCCAGCAGATCAAGCTGCACGCTCGGAGAAGATGATTCAGCGTATTCGAGCTACTTACTCTCACGGAGAAATTACCCAGTTGAAGCGATTAGGAGGAATTGCGCCAAATGGTCAAGTGATACCCAATGATTTGCGTCAACAATTACCCAAAGTTGAACCTGAAGAAACAGGACAATATCTGAAAAAGGCTTGGCGCGTTATTTTGAATCACCAAGAAGGGAGAGTAGAAGATACTGCGGCTTTATTCCAACTTTGGGTGGAATCTTAGAAACTACTATCTTACCGTCGATATGCAGAATACGAGCGTTTCATATGAACAGTTATGGCAGCAGGTATTACAAGACGATATTCAAGGACTAGAGCAGATTTACAAAAATTATTATCCTGCTTTGTTTGCCTATGCACGTAAATTGGTAGAAGATCATACTTTGGCAGAGGATGCTATTCAAGATACCTTTATATATGTATGGAATCATCGAAGAAGTATTGGTGAAATTCACTCTATGCAATTCTATTTGACTCGGGCAGTGCGGAATACTTGTCTGGCTTTAATAAAAAAGCAATCCAAATTTCAGGCATTGGAAGAGGCAGAAGCGAAATTGAAAATAAACATCCAAACCAGTGAATTGGATTTGATGACGGAAGATAGTGGGACTAAGGAAAAATTGAAAACAGCACTAGACGAGCTTTCCAATCGGCAGAGAGAAATTATCTTTTTGAAGTTTTTCAACAATCTGGACTACCAAGAAATCAGTCAAGTCCTGAACATCAACTACCAATCTGTCGTAAATCATGTACATAAAGCTATTCAAAAATTAAGACAAAAAGATGCTTTGCGCGTTTTGAGAATCTTGATTACTTGTCTATTCTTGAGTAGTTGACTTTCAAAAATAAAAAATGTAAAAAGAGTATAGAACAATTAATATTCTCTCTTAAGAAGAGAGATTACAATACGATTTTGTTTTAGGTTCAGCCATCTGAATTAAGATGGTTGAATTTTCTCCGAATATTTAGAGCGTGATATTACCAAATTAGACAACTCGGAAAAGCCTAGATTAACAAATAATGAAAAAGAAGATAGAAGATATTATAAATGATAAATCCTTCCAAAACTGGATGAATCAATCTGATGATGCCGATACCAAAAAATGGGAAAATTGGAAGCAAGAAAATCAAGAGCAAGCGGACTTGGTGGAAGATGCAAAGCTGCTGATAGAAGGTTTTTCCTTTAAAAAAAATAATATTCCAAAAGAGCAAATTGATCAAAGTTGGGCGCAATTGGCTGATAAAATTGCAGCTTCTGAACCTACGAAAACTGCCCAAATTGTTTCTTTAAGGCGAAGGTGGTTGAGCATCGCTGCGGCTCTTTTGCTAGGTGTTGTTGCTTTTTTTGCAATCAAAAATTGGCAGACAGCAACCCGTCCAAATTTATTGGTTTTTGAAACGACGTCTTCTAGTGAGTCCTTTGAATTGCCAGACGGTTCGACAGTTCACCTCAACACTCACTCTAAATTTAGCTATGCAGAAAACTGGATAGAACAAAAATCAAGAACAGTATTCTTGGAAGGAGAAGCCTTTTTTCAAGTTGAGCCACAAACGGAAGACGCCATCTTCAAAGTTCAAGCGAAAGATTTAAGTATTGAAGTCGTTGGCACAGCATTCAATGTGAATAGCAAGCGCGCTCACACAATTGTAAGTTTGCAAGAAGGAAAAATCAAGTTACACAATGAAGATATTATCAACCAAAATCTAACCGCTGGACAGACTGCAGTTTACAATGAACAAATAGATAATTTTCAAATCACTGAAAACCAAAGCGACTACTGGTCTTCTTGGGTTACTCAAAAATGGACATTTGGTGCCGACATCACCATGCGAGAAGTTTTGAATCGTATAGAGGAAACTTACGAGCTACAAGGTGTTGTTCAAAATGAAAAAATACTTATGATGCGTCCTCGCGGAGAAGTCTCTATTAAAAGTAGAGCAGAATTATTGGAATCCTTGGCTTACCTTCTGGATTTAGAGTTTGAAATTAGAGGAAGGCAATTAATTATTGATACTAAATGATCGGATTTCATTTGAAAAGCGCGGTATTTAGTATAAATTAGAGCTAATCTCTGGACGAAAGATTTCTTTCATTCGTTCCCATGTTGATAAAAATTCCTCAACACAAGCGATAATTTTGGACTCGTCCTATAAACAACTTAGCTTTAAATACTCAACTCTCCTAATTGCCTGCTTGACACTGCTACAAGTTGCAAAAGGCTATTGCCATAAATCCAATCTAGCTCCACAAAACGTCCAGAGTACCACCGTCAATCGCCTTCCACTGCTCGAAATTCTTCAACAACTTCAAGAGCAAAAACAAGTGAATTTCTTGTACGAAGCAGAAACGCTAAAAGATGTGTTTATTGCAACTGCTTTCGATCAAAATGCAAGTGTTCCAAATATTCTCAATCGAATACTACCGCCTGTCGGCTTGACATTTAAACAAGTTGGAGCGCACAATTTTATCATTAAACAGATTGAAAAAAAAACCTTCCTCTCCAAAAATATTCCAACTACCGAAAAAATCATTTCTGGAAAAATCACAGATGTTTCGGGCAATCCTGTGATTGGCGTCAACATAGTGGAAGATGGAACAACGAATGGTACCACTTCTGATCTAAACGGCAACTACCGCCTTCCGATTAGCAATAAAAATGGTCAACTTATTTATAGCTATACAGGCTACGAAGCGACTAGAAAAAACATCACTGGGCGTTCTAAAATTGATCTCATTTTACAGGAAGGTATTGCTCTTTCAGAAGTATTGGTGACAGGTTATGGAACCGTATTAAAAGAAGCCCTTGTCGGTTCGGCAGTTAGCGTAAAAAAGGAACAGTTCGAGTTTATGCCTTTCGCTTCCTTCGAGCAGAGTTTGCAAGGAAACGTAGCAGGTTTACAAGCAGTAGTAGGCACTGGACAACCTGGTGCGAATGCTCAAATCCGTATTAGAGGACAAGGCTCTATTTCTGCCTCTAGCGAACCGCTTTATGTCTTAGATGGTCTCCCAATTCCTGCCAATGATTTGACCGAAGATGTGGAAACAGGCAATCCACTTTCTACACTCAGCCCCAATGAAATCGAATCCGTCACGATACTTAAAGATGCGGCTTCCACTGCTATTTTCGGCGCGCGTGCTGCCAATGGTGTTATCTTGATTACTACTAAAAAAGGTCAAGAGCAAACGCCAACGATCAGATTAAATATGCAATTGGGCTTCAATGATCTGGCAGTAGCAAAAAAGAAACGACTTCGTGGATTGACCTCCAAGGAATACACCGATTTATACTTAGAAGGCTACCAAAATAGAGGTTGGAGTCTGGCAGAAGCAGCAGAGCAATTTAATCGAACTTATCTTGATCCTTCTTCTGGAAAACCAGCGGTGGATATTCAACTTCAAGAAGACGGAAACTACACGCTAGGAGAAGTTCGCGTGGAAAGTAATTGGTTAGATGAAATTACTAGAATTGGCTTAAATCAGAATTATGATTTGAGTTTGAGCGGAGGCAATAAGAACCTAACTTATTTTGCATCAGCGAGTTATTTCCAACAAGAAGCACCCATTATTCATTCTGAACTGGATCGCTATGCCTCTCGCCTCAATCTATATTTTCAGCCCTCTTCTAAACTTAAAATTCGCAACAACATCAGCCTCTCTCGCACCTACCAGCAAGGCATGAACGATGATTCTCGTTGGGCAAATCCGATGTACAATAGTTACTTACTGCCACCAGTTATTCCTATTAAAAACCCTGATGGTTCTTACTATTTTGATCATCGTTCTTTGCTGCTAAGTGGCAATAATCCAGTTGGAAGTTTGCGCGGAGAGGACAGTCACGAATGGACGATTATTAGAATTATGGATAATCTGAGTGTCGAATATAAGTTAGCTAAAAACCTAACCATTCAATCAGCTTGGGCAGTAGATTTACTGAACTATCAAGAATTCTATTTCCGAAATGCCCGATACGGTGATGGTAATCGAGTTGGAGGAATTGGTTCAGAAACCATTAAAAATAGAGGCAGTTGGATTGGAACGAATACCTTGAATTATCAAAAAAAATTGCAGGAACGGCATCATTTTAACTTCTTACTTGGGCAAGAAGCACAGCGTGCTCAACAGCGAACTGTCCGAGCTTCTGGAGAACAATTTCCACCTCACCAAAATTTGCGAACTTTAGAAAATGCGGCTACTGGAAGACCCGGCACTAGCTCCAAAACAGCAACTGCTTTTACTTCTTTATTTACACGCACACACTACCATTACGACTATAAATATTACGGGATGCTTTCTTTACGAAGAGATGGTTCTTCTCGTTTTGGTTCTCGCAATAGATACGGCACTTTTTGGTCATTGGGCGCAGCGTGGCGATTGGAACAAGAGTCTTTTTTGAAAAATAATACGATTATTAATCAACTCAAATTGCGAAGCAGCTATGGCATTACGGGTAATGCTGCGATTGGAGACTTTGAGTCGCAAGCGTTAATTAGTTTCGATTCCGATTATGATAATACGACTGCTGCTGCTTTCAGCAATATTGGAAATGAACGTTTGACTTGGGAGAAAAATGCCATTTTCAATTTAGGCCTAGATTTCAGTCTTTTTTGTGGAAAATTGAACGGTACAATAGAATATTTTCATCGTACTTCTTCCAATTTACTTTTGGATGTTCCGATTTCAAGAACAACGGGTTTTCGATCTATCACTAAGAATTTTGCCGCTATGCAAAATGTTGGATTGGAGTTAGATTTGAATACTCAACTCTACCAAAGCGAATCCTTTTCTATCCTTTTTGGTGGAAATATCACTTTCTTGAAAAATGAAATCACGGATTTGCAAGAACCTTTTCGCGCGGGTGCTAATAATCGTTTTTTGAGGCACGAAGGCAGAGATTTCAATGAGTATCATGTTTTTGATTGGGCAGGCGTTGATTCTGAAAATGGTCTACCGCTTTGGTACACTGATGCTTCTCGAACGCAGACAACTAGCGACATTAGCGAAGCCACTTCTTTTTTTATTGGCAAGTCAGGCACACCCGATTTTTATGGTGGACTTTACGTAAAGCTATCATTACGTAATTTTTATTTACATTCTCATTTTAATTACACTTGGAACAATTGGCTCTATGATGATACTGCTCCTGGACTTCAAAATGATGGACGATTTACGCCAAGAAGCCAGACCAATTTAGTACTCCATCGTTGGCAACAGCCTGGAGATGTGACCAATGTCCCTGCCTTCGCTTGGGGCAATCCAAGCAAAAGCAATCATCGTCGTTCCTCGCGTTGGATACACGATGGTACGCATATTCGCTTTCGTAATTTGACGCTTGCTTATCAACTCCCTGAATCAATAAAAGAAAAACTTAAGCTACAAAACGCGCAACTCTACTTGCGCGGTACTAACCTTTGGACGTGGACGCGCCAAAAAGATTTGTACCTCGATCCTGAAGCAGAAATTAATGGTTTTGTGAACTCTCCAGTTCCTAATTTCAAGACCTTGGCATTGGGTTTTGATGTGCGTTTTTAAGCACCCCAAACTTGGATACTGTCTATCTCTTTCTGCCAAATTTTTTCCTCCCAAGTTCGATCTGCTCTTCGATCAAAAACGAGCAAATGACCTTCCTTTGCACCACATTTGTCCATATACCTTTTGGTTTGCTGAATGCCTTCTTCTATGGTCTTTTCCAAGTTGTTATAAAGTAATTTCAATTCCAAAACAATCTCTTGTTTTTTATGCTCGCCATAGAAAAATTCGATAAATAAATCTGTACGCCCTCTTCCAAAACCATATTCACGTTCAATTCGTCCACCACCATTAACGATGCGCTGCAGAAACGCTTGAAGTAGTAATTGAGGTCCCGCTTCTTTGTAATCGAATCGCTCTACCCAATGCTCCGAATGTTTGCGGAAGAAATCTTGGAAGGCAGTGAGAAGTTTGGACATATCTATTTTGCCTTCTTTTGTAATGTACCAATTTGATTCTACAGCAATTCCAGTCTGCATGACCCAAGACAATTCGCGTGGAATTATTTCTTTATAAATGTCATTAGCAATTTGAATTTTCCCATTTGTATCAAGATGAATCAATCCTAAGTCTCGAACATATTGTACGTCATCAGGACGGTGTTTAGTAGTTTCTTTTTTTCCGCTTAAAATCGGTTGAATAATCCTCTTTACTCGTTCTTCTCTCAGCTTATCTGCCAATTGGTCCAAATGCGTATCTCGACGCAGAATCAATCGCTCTTTAGCCGTTCGGAAAATCTCATTCGTGAGGGGCTTTGAGCGATCTTGATTGTCCTTCATATTGTAAGTCGCCTCATAGGCAAGTGCATTCACCAACCATGGCTGTCCTTCAGTATAGTGCCAAACCAAATCAAGAACGCCCGCCTCGAAAATTTGTCCTGTTGCGTTGGTGTGTTGTTTGTATAATTCCTGAATTTGTTCTTTGCTGAAATTCTCCAATCGCAGGGACTCTGCCTTAATGTTAAAAGCACTTCCGCCTGTGATGATTTCCCCTGAACTGGCGGAGTGCATTCGATAATCACGCACGTCTCGAACGCCACATAAAACAATAGAAATAGGAAATTTAGAAGGACGTTTATCGTAGCCAGAACGAATTTGGCGGAGTAATGATATTAGCGTATCGCCGATCAGTGCGTCCACTTCATCTAGGAAAAGAATAGTTGGTTTATCTGCTTCTATTGTCCAAAAAGTAAGAAGTTCGGCAAGTGCCTGGCTTGCTCCACTTTCTTCAAAAATTCTTAACCAATTCTCCTTTAATAAAGACTTCTCCAGAAAATAATCCATCCGTGAAGCAATCTCTGCCATCACCGTACGAATACCTTTTTCCACATCGCTTCGGACGGCTTGTGCAGCTTCTATATTAGCATAAATAGCTTCATACTCTCCTGAATCATTTAAGTAATTGGTCAAAGAAAGTATGGCACTGGTTTTGCCAGTTTGGCGAGGAGCATGAAGAATGAAGTATTTTTGTTGACGAATGAGTCCAAGTACTCTTTCAAGATCCCAGCGACTTTCAGTAGGTACGTAATAGTGTAAATCTGTTTTGATTGGTCCAGCGGTATTGAAAAACTTCTCCATTGCTCAAAGATAAGCGTATTTGTAGTCATTGCGCACAAAAAAGTTGAATACAAATGATGGAGAGTAAGCATAACTATTGATTGAAACTAAGAGCTTGTCTAATTTTTTATCCCTGACCATCGAAAATGATGCAATTTTTCTCTTACTCCAAAAATAATTTCAAAAATTTTCCCAAAAACAGAGTATAAATAGCTTCAAGTCCTCTCTAGTGTAAAATAATTATTCACTGATTGTTAAATAACTACACTTATGAGACTTAAACTCACGACTTTGCTCCTCACTCTGTGTTGGTGTGGAGGAAGTTTATTTGCACAAATCACCGTCACAGGAACGGTGAGCGATGAGGATGGAAATCCACTTATCGGCGTCAACATCTTGGAGGCGAAAACCGCCAATGGAACAACCACTGATTTAGATGGCGGTTACAGCTTAGAAGTAGGAAATGAAGAAGCTAGTTTGCTTTTCAGCTACACAGGCTACGAAACCCTAGAAGTTCCACTCAGCGGTAGAACGAGCCTAGACATTACGCTGCGTTCGGGCGTAGAATTATCTGAAATCGTAGTGACTGGTTATGGGACGGCGCGAAAAGAAGCATTAACAGGTTCCGTAACGACCTTAGGTTCAGAGCAAATTGAAAATGTACCTCTAGCATCCGTTGAGCAAAGCCTACAAGGAAATGTGGCAGGCTTGCAATCCGTAATGGGCAATGGGCAACCTGGTGCGAATGTTGAGATTCGCATTCGCGGGCAGGGTTCTATTTCTGCTTCCAGCGAACCACTTTTTGTCATTGATGGTATTCCTGTCGTTTCAGGCGATTTGACAGAATCTTTGGAAACCAGTAATCCACTAGCAACCATCAATCCGAATGATATTGAGTCGGTTACAGTTTTAAAGGACGCTTCTTCTACGGCAATTTACGGTGCGCGTGCTGCCAATGGGGTTATTTTGATTACGACCAAAAGTGGAAAATCGGGTAAGCCAAAAATTCGATTGAGCACACAAGTTGGCATAAACGATTGGGCAATCTCCGAAGATCAACGTTTGCGAGGATTGACGGCTCGGGAATATACCGATTTGTACTTAGAAGGACACACCAATCGCGGACGCAGCTTGGAAGACGCCATCGAGCGTTTCGAGCGCGATTTTCCCGATCCAGTCACTGGAAAACCTGCTGTCGAGATCATTCCCGATGGACAAGGAGGCTATACTTTGGGCGAAGTTCGAGTAGATACCCGTTGGGTGGATGAAATTACCAGAACGGGCATCAATCAAGATCATAACTTGAGCATGAGTGGCGGAAATGACGTGCTGACTTATTTCGCATCTGGAGGCTATTTCAAACAAGAATCACCGATTATTTATTCTCAATTAGATCGCTTTTCTAGCCGTTTGAACGTAGGCGTAAACGTTTCTCCTAAGTTGAAAATTTCTAATAATCTGAACGTTTCCAGAACGCAGCAGCAAGGAATGACCGACGGAACAGCTTGGGCTAATCCATTGTACAACAGTTACTTACTCGCTCCAACTATTCCAGCGAGAGACCCAAATGGTTTGTTTTACGCTGACCATAAATCTTTCTTCATGGGGGGCAACAATCCACTTGGAAGTTTGAGTGGCGATGATAATCAGGAATGGACAATGATTCGAGTACTCGATAATTTAAGTGCAGATTACGAAGTCTTGCCAAACCTAGTTTTCCGTTCTTCTTGGGCAATTGATTTATTGAATTTTCAGGAATTCGATTTCCGAAATTCTCGCTATGGAAATGGAAGAAACGATGGAGGAACGGGTTCGGAAACGATTAAAAATAGAACAAATTGGTTGGGCACACAGACGTTGACTTATGACAATTCTTTTGGCAGTAACAATGTCAATTTCTTATTAGGCTATGAAGCACAACGCTCTAGCCAGAGAGAAATTCGTGCTTTCGGTGCGCAATTTCCTCCCAATGCGAATTTGAGAACGCTAGAAAATGCCGCAATAGGTGATCCTTCCAGTAGTGCCTTGAGCGAATTTGCGTTTACTTCAATTTTCAGTCGTTTGTCTTATAATTACGATTATAAATATTACTTGACGGCTTCTTTGCGCCGAGATGGTTCTTCGCGCTTCGGTTCTGAAACGCGCTTTGGTAATTTCTGGTCATTAGGTGCTTCTTGGCGATTAGATCAAGAGCCGTTCATCAAAAATGCGAGCTTCATTAGTCAGTTGAAATTGAGAACGAGTTATGGAATTACTGGAAATGCAGGTATCGGCAATTACGAAGCACAGCAAACCATTTCTTTCAACGCAGATTACGATGGCAGTCCAGCAGGTGCATTCAACCAGATTGGAAATATTGATTTGACTTGGGAAGAAAATGCGTCTTTCAATTTTGGTTTAGACTTTGGACTATTTGATGGTCGTGTTTCGGGTATCATTGAATATTTTGATCGCGAGTCTAGTAATTTGTTGTTGGATGTTCCGATTTCAAGAACCACAGGATTCCGAACCTTGACACAAAACTTTGGTGCGATGCGCAACAATGGTTTAGAATTGACCTTGAATGCGAGCGTCCTAGAAATCAACGATTTCAATTTCAGCATTGGCGGTAATATTACCTTCTTGAAAAATAGAATTACCAAGCTCGACGAACCTTTCCGCGATGGTACGCACGATCGCTTCTTCAGAGAGGAAGGCAGAGATTTCAATGAATACAATGTTTTTGATTGGGCAGGTGTTGATCCAGCAACGGGTGCACCGCTCTTTTATACCGACGAAACAAGAACGCAAACCACCAGCGACATCACGGAAGCCACTCAATTCTTCATTGGCAAATCAGGAACACCTGATTTCTTTGGTGGTTTCAACGGAAGTCTTTCTTGGAAAGGCATTTCTGTCAATGCCCTCTTTTCTTACTCTTGGAATGGCTATTTGTATGATGCTACGGCTTGGGTACTTCAAGGCGATGGACGTTTCACACCGCGCAGTCAAACGAGCTTGGTCTTAGATCGCTGGCAGCAAGAAGGAGACGTTTCAAATGTTCCTAAATTTTCTTGGGGAAATAGAAGTAATAGTAACCAGAGAGGTTCTTCGCGCTGGATACAAGATGGTACGCACATTCGTCTGCGTAATTTGACCATTGGTTATCAAATTCCAACGAGCGTGACGAATAAATTGGGCTTAAGTTCATTGCGCGCCTATGTAAGAGGCATCAACCTTTGGACATGGACAAGAGACCCAGATTTATATCTCGATCCAGAAGCTGCAGTCAATGGTTTCGTGAATTCACCAGTACCAAATATGAAGACTTTATCGCTCGGTTTAGATGTAGGATTTTAATAGGTTTTGCCACAATAGTCACAGAGTTGATTTCACATAGTACGCAGAGTTTTATAGCATATAAATTATGGTCTGCTAAAAAATAAGATGTTGACTTATGAACCACTAAGAAAGTAAGGGAAGTGAGTTTTTGTACAAAAAACATTTTGCTGAATCGAATTAAATATTTGATAATCAGTACCTTATTGGTTCAAGTCAAACAATACAATAAACTATGTGATCTCTGTGAAAATACTAAATGATCTATGTGGTAAATCAAAAAAATAAAAACAACAATGAAGAAATATATCAAACTAATAGCTGCCACTTACTTACTGTGGTTTTGCGCCTCTTGCTCCGAAGAATTCCTAGAAATCGCACCTAGTGATGCCCTGCCGCCTGCCGAAGCACTCCGTACCGTGAATGATATGCGGACGGTGCTGCTCGGCGTTTATTCACAATTGCAAAATTCGGACTACTACGGTCGCTATTTTATCCTAGTACCCGATGTGATGTCCGATGATGTGAAGCAAAATGCGAGTGCAAATCGCGCGAGCGAATGGGCAGAATACAATGGCAATGATTTGGATTTCATTCCAGAAGAAATTTGGACAGAAGTTTATGAAGCCATCAATCGCGCTAACACCATTATCAATGCTAAAATTGACATCAATGAATCTACACAAGCCTTAGCAGATCAGTACTTAGGCGAGGCGTACACCCTGCGCGCATTGGGACATTTTGACTTAGTACGCATTTATGCACAGCACTATCAATTTTCTGCGGGCGCGAATCATCTTGGCGTTCCGATTGTCACAGCATTTGACCAAAATGCCGAACCTGCGCGTGCTTCGGTGGCAGAGGTTTATGCCGCCGTCGTCAGTGATTTGACTACTGCAATTTCCTTACTAAACCAAGATCGAGGCAAAGGTTTCGTTTCACCTGCTGCTGCCAACGCTATCTTATCGAGAGTTTACCTCTACATGGATGATATGCAAAAAGCAGCCGAATTCGCGACCAAAGCCATTGATGATCCAAACACGGATCTGACGAGCGGAGATGCCTATTTAGGTACTTGGATGAATAACAGTTTTTCACCCGATGCGATCTTCGATGTCGTGATGACGGAAGCGGATAATTTAGGAGGCGATGCCTTGGGTCGAATGTACATCAATGAAGGCTACGGCGATTATTTACCTGCCGAAGATTTGCTCAATTTATTAGATACTATGGATGTACGGAGTCAGTTGTTTAAAGAAGACGAAACGATTGGTGGCGTTTATGGTAGTTTGCGCATGAATAAATTTCCAAGCATTACTGGAGAAGACCATACGCCCGTGATTCGACTAGCAGAAATGTATCTAATTCGCGCAGAAGCGCGAGCGAAATTGGGAGACGAAGCTGGTGCAATCGAAGATTTGATGACCATTCGTTCCAGAGCTTGGGCAAGCGCACCCGAAGTGACGGCAAGTGGTCAAGAATTACTGGATGAAATTGCACTAGAAAAACGCCGCGAATTGATGTTTGAAGGACATCGCCTCTGGGAATTGATGCGCCATCAGCAAAGCGTCATTAGAACGGATTGTACTGCACCTGTTTGCGAAATCACTTATCCTAATGATCGCTTTGTATTGCCAATTCCGCAGCAGGAGTTGAATGCCAATCCGAATATTGAGCAGAACGAGGGATACTAATAATTGATGATAAAATTTTCCAGATATACATAGTAGAGTTATTTGAAGCAAGTAGTTGGAGGAGCAGGTTTCATGTCTGCTCCTGCTTTTAGAGTAAGAAAGAAATCACCCTTTTTGAAAGAAATTCATTAACAAAACCAATTTAAAGATGAAGCATTTTACATTTTCTATTTTAGCTATTTTATTCACATTTTCTGCTTTTACGCAGATCGTCATTACCGAAATTAACTACAACCCTCCTGGCATTGATTTGACTGAATTCATTGAACTGTACAACAATTCTGACGCCGCCATTGACTTGGAAGGATACAGTTTCGATCAGGGTGTGAATTATACTTTTCCCGCAGTGAGCTTGGGTGCAGGAGAATTTATATTAATCAGCGAGGATTCCGTTGCTTTGAAAGAATATTACAACGCAGATGCCAGGCAGTGGACGAGCGGCAGTTTAAGTAATGGTGGAGAAGATATTATCTTAATTGATCCTGACGGAACAGTCATAGACATAGTAGATTACGAAGATGACGAAGGTTGGCCAGAGTTAGCAGATGGCAGCGGCTACTCCATAGTACTATGCGATATCAATGCCGATAACAACGTACCTGAAAGCTGGAAACTTTCGACCGTGGCAGCAGGTACACTTCCTACGCGCACTTATTATGCAAGTCCAAGTGCTTTGGAAGAGTGTATTACCGAACCGATTGTGCGCAGTTTGGAAACCAAGCGATTTGTATTGGAATCAACGGACACGCTTGATTTCACGATTTTCATTGAGAATGCAAATATGAATACGAGTGAAATTAGTATTAGTGTAGATGAAGGGCAATCCACAGCCTCAAGCACTGATTTTTCGCTTGAAACGCCAACTGCAACTTTTGATGGAGAAGAATTACCTCAAATTGTGCTCACTTTCAGTGAAGATGCAGAAATAGAGGGACAAGAATCAGTCCTTTTAAATTTATCTACTGGCGATAATGTCGGTACTGTTTTTCCCAGTGCGATAGAAATTGTCATTTATGACAATGATGCGGAACTGGAAAATGGAATGGTACTAACGGGTGTTTTTGATGCCGACCCTGACAACGGAAAAACCTTTTCGGGCGTAGAAATTTATGCGCTCCAAGACATCGAGGATATTAGTAACTATGCCATTGGATTTGCTAATAATGGTGGTGGAACAGATGGTATCGAAGTAGAATTTCCTGCAATCAGCGTCGCAGCAGGTGATTTTCTTTATGTGACAACCGACAATACACGTTTCAATAACTTTTTTGGATTTGCTCCGACTGTGGTGAGTAATGAAGCCTTCGTCACAGGCGATGATGCCATAGAATTATTTGAGAGCGGACGCGTCATTGATACTTACGGTGAAATAGAAGTGGATGGTACTGATCAGTTATGGGAATATTCCAATGGCTGGCAATATCGAGAAGCAGACACTGGTCCAGATGGAGCTACTTTCGTACAAGATCACTGGTTGGGCTCGAATGAATTGTTGATAGATGCTGACCAAAATGAAAGCGTGCTAGAACCTTTCCCGATTGGTACTTATCAAAGTGTTCGTGTAGGCTTGTCCAAAACCATCGCAGCAGCAGAAGTTTTTGAAATCTTCCCAACGCCGACGTCTGATTATATCAATATTAAGTTGAAGCAAAATGCTGATTATCAAATCATTGAAGAAGTTCGTGTGATGAATAGAGTAGGGCAGACCGTCTTGATAAGTCAGCTAACAGATACCGTAGTTGATGTACAATCTCTGCCAAATGGTTTGTATTATTTGGATATACAAACGGAGGATAGACATTATGTTCAGTCTTTTGTGGTGAGCAGATAAGTGGCAGGTTCTATTATTTATCGAATCATGGAGATTCTAAAAATCTCCATGGTTCTAGTGTTGAAAAATTGAACTCAAAAGCAGCATAAACGACTAATGAATAAACTAGCTCATTCCAAAATTTGGAGTATTTTAATGTTTTTCATCTTCCCTTTTTTTGCATCTGCTCAAGTGGAAAATGTAGGAGACAAAAGACTGACGCTCTATCCCAATCAAGTAGAAGTAAAAATTCCTTATTACGGAACGCATTCATTGGAAGAGGAACGAATGGATATTGCTAGAGCGATCATCGTTGTGCATGGCTCTACTAGAAATGCTAATTCGCTTTTTCGGAATATGCGGACTGCTCTCTTCTTGAGCGATAACAAAGATTCTACGCTAATCATTGCACCTCAATTTTTGGTGGAAGAAGACATTGCCACCCACACTTTGGATGCGACTCACTTGTATTGGAGTGGCGGCTGGCGTTCAGGAGATAATTCTAGGACGGGTAGCAGTTTCCCAAGATCATTATTGGTTTCTTCTTTTACGGTTTTGGATACTTTAATAGCAAAATTAGCAAGCAACTATCCAAACTTGAGAAACATCGTTTTCACTGGACATTCGGCTGGTGGACAACTCACCAATCGCTACGCTGCTTCCACCGACATTGTCGAAAAGCTGTGTGAGCAATATCAAATCAAAACCAAATTCATCGTCAATAATCCAAGTTCTTACGCTTACATGGATGATAAAAGACGAGTAGTGGGAACAACTGATCGCTTCATACGTCCTGCCACTTCTTGCGAGGAGTACAACAATTGGAAGTTCGGACTTAATAATCTACATCGCTATCAAGCAGAGAAGGGAGCAGCGTATATGCGTTCTATTTTCAAGGAGCGAGAAGTGGTTTATTTGATTGGTGAGGAAGACACTGGAACCAATCTTTTGGATGCCTCTTGCCCTGCGCGCCTGCAAGGGACGAATCGCCTCCAACGCGCCATCACTTATTTCAATCACCTCCAAGATACTTACGGCGAATCTATACTGGAAAAGCATCAATTTGCCATTGTTCCAGAAGCCGGTCATAACAGTTTTGATATGTTTACTTCGGATATTGCACAAGTGCATCTATTTGAAAATGAGCCAATTGGATGTAAAAATGGGACTACGTCAATCGAAGAAGCTACATCACATTCTACTTTTTCTATTTATCCAAATCCTGCAACGGATTATCTCTACATCAGTGCTAATGATCATTACCCTGAAGTGATTTACATCTATGATGCTACTGGGAAAATGGTGAAGCAAGTCAAGAGTAATACATCTAAAATTTCGCTTGTAAATCTAAATGCTGGATTTTATTTTATGGCTTATGTGCATGAAGGACGTGTGAGGAGTCAGAGGTTTATGAAGCAGTAGTACTTGGTAGCTCAACACTTTTCCCAAACAATTCTCTATCCAGAAAACCTACTCCAAATAACAGCACTCTCTTGCCTGAATTCAGATGAGGGTCGGCATATTTTTGCGCTTTGATTTGCTCTATTGCCTTCTTTGCTAGTGTTTTTATATTTTTAATTCTACTATTCGCGTGCCCAAACTTAAATTCGATGATATAGATTTTATCTGGAAATTCTAATACAGCATCTATTCTTCCCTTTGAAGTTTCTTTTTCCAGCAAAAGTTGAACGCCAACTAAGCGCAACATCATATAGACCAAAGAATGATAATAGGCTTCTTTAGGAATATGCAGACGGGCAGGAATATCTGCTAGGAAACTCTGTAAAATAGTTATAAAATCTTCTAATCGTTCTCCACGGAGAGCATCTCTCAAATCCAATGCTTCAGGTTGCAGTTCGTGTTGCTCTTTGCCAACAAAACCTGCTGCTAAATAACGAATGAAGGAAGAGCGTACTTCCTCATTTGGATAGTTCAGGTGGAAGATACGCTTGAAGTTCTCATATTCTACTTTCTGAATAGTCAAATAGCCAGTCTGGAAGAGCAAGGGAATAACTGGCAGATTTTGAATATTTCGAGTTGCGCCTTCTAAATCTGTGGCACGCGCGTGTTCTAGTTCTTCTGGAATAAATTGCTTTTTACGAATCAATTCAATCAGAAAAGTAGGCGTACCGCTAGAAAACCAATAATTTCCGAACTCTTTGTCTTTCAGGAACTTAAATAATGAAAAAGGATTGTATAGTTTCTGTTCGCCATCCCAAGAAAAGCCGTTGTAGTTCTCTTGAACCGTTTTCATAAAGTAGTCTTCTGGTGCATTAAAGCGTTGACGAACCGCTTCTAAATGTGGTGTAAAATACTGTTTGACTTCCTCCAAAGTAAATCCAGCGACCGTCGTGTATTCTGGACTCATAGAAATATCGTCCAGATTATTCATACCAGAGAAAACATTCACTTTGGAAAAGCGACTTACACCCGTTAACATTACAAAGCGAAAGTATTCATCCAAACCTTTCATCGCGCCATAAAGCTGACTTAAAATTTCTCGGTTTTCGGCAAAGCGTTCAGGTTTAGTTAAGGTATCCACCATGGGTTTGTCGTACTCATCTACCAAGACAACAACTTTACCTTTTTTTTCATAGAGTTTTTGAATCAGCTCAGTGAAGGCATTTCCAATGACTGCCTCTGTTAACTCTATACCATGAGCACGCGCAATACTCTTAATATGACTCATTAAAGAAAGCTCAAAAGTGGCTCTATTTTTTCTGTATTCTACTAAAGAATAATCAATATGAATGACAGGATATTTTTTCCACTCTTTTTCTTTTTCTGCAATGAATAGTCCTTCAAATAATTCTTTTTTGCCTTGAAAATAAGACTTTAAAGTAGTGAGTAGAAGTGATTTTCCGAAGCGACGAGGGCGTGCTAGGAAATAATATCTACCCTCACTGACTAATTGGTGAATGAAGTTAGTTTTATCAACGTATATCATTCCTCCTCTGATTATACTTTCAAACGTTTGAATACTTATTGGAATATTCTTCATGCACACAAATATATTGAAAATCAATCAATTCTAAGCCGTTCGACTCGATCTCCAACTACAACCCGCTTCATCTCCTCATCTAGTTGCTCGAAAGCCTCTTGGCTGACGGTTTTATCAATTTGACCTGCTTTGAGCAAGAAAATTTGATCGCAATTGTCACTCAAAGTAGAGAAAATATGAGAAGAAATGAGAATGGTTTTACCTTTCGCTTTTAGTTGTTGAATGATGGCAGAAATAATCATATTGCTATGAATATCAACGCCATTGAAAGGCTCGTCCAAAATAAAGACTTCATTTTTTTGAAGAAGAATGCCCAGCAGTGCTAGTTTCTTTTTCATACCTGTAGAATAAGTCTCTGCATATTGGTTGAGCGGTAATTCAAAAATATTTTGAGCTTCAAAATCATCTTTTTTGATGCCCCTTGCGGTACACAACAATTTTAGGTATTCCCAGCCTGTGATTTTGGATAAGAAAATCGGATTGGTTTGCAGAAAACCCATATAGTTTTTGAGTGGCTGAAAGTTTGAGTCGATGTTTCCACTATATTTTTCCATGCTTGCTAAGCATCTGAAAAAAGTTGTTTTTCCAGCACCATTTTCCCCAACTATGCCGTAGACTTTACCCTTTTCCAGTTGCAGCGAAATACCTTTTAGCACCTTTTTGCTGCCATAGGATTTGTGTAGGTTTTCAATTTTAATCATTTTAGGAAGGGTTTTAATTTTTGCTTGGATTGTTTGTAGAACATTGGAATAGTGAATAAAAATAGCGGCGGAAAGATCAAGCTAATCAAATAAAGTAGAACTTGTGGTAGACTCATTTCTGATGGGAAAGCAGAATATTTGGCTAAGATGATTGCAATCAACAAGACGTAGCCAAAGATTTGTATTCCAATCAGAATCATCCAATGTTCTGAAAAAAAGAATATTAAGATGCTGAAAATCAGAAAGTTAGTGATACTTGAACAAATTAAACCCGCTACTATTTTTTTCCTTAAAAACTGCTGACTTGTTCCTTTGAATATCCACACGAAATAAGGGTTTTCTGGCTGATTGTAATACATCAGTGCAATAAAAAATTGTAAACCCAAGGAGAAGAATCCTAAATTGTGGTTTTCTACTCGAATGGCTTGGAAAGTAAGAAGGAAACCAATCAAAACGAGTAAAGACAACTTCCTAAATCCAACAATAAATTCAAATGGAAATTTCCAAAAAGGTGTCGGAATGGTAAAATGAAAAACTTGCCTAAACGTAAAATTGGCGAGTAGTGAGGCAACGATTGGAAGTCCTAAAGCTAGCCAATAGCTGCCTTCATAGATGAGATATAAGCAAAAAGGCAATACTATTAAGGCATTTTCTAACATCCTGACTTGTCGAAACGGTTTGGCTAGGAATATATTTTTTAAAAGATCGCTTCTCTTTTGTTCTCCAAGATTGACTAAAATAGACACCGCAACGGCAAGATATATCCAAGGTGCGAAACGGGTCTTGTAGAAGAGAAATTTGGAGAACAGGATAAACATAACTATTGCGAGTACAATACCTAAAGTTGGCTGGATCCCAAAGGCTTCTATTTTTCTTTGTATCCTCCGAAATTGTAGTTGGAAGTAGTATTTCATTGAGTTCTCTCTGTATGCACTCGTTTTATTATTCTGTAAATGTAGAACGAGACGCAAGAAAATTATAGCGGTATCTTGAATTTGTTCCTCAATTTTTGATAGGGCGTAGTTTATCGAGCTGCTCAAGTAATTGATACTCGGGATACATTATCTCTCTTAATAAGTTCCTGTCTTTCTCGCTGATGTTCTCTTTATGACCATACTTTCTCCTTCTAAAAGTGGGTAATGTCCAATTGATGTATCGCTCCAACTCTTTAAGATTATCATCTAATGTTTCATTAAAAAGTACAAAATCAAGCTTTACGAGTTCTTCCAGTGCTTCGTTTACACTGTATTCTTTTGAGTACATAAATAACTGACAGAAGAGATGACGCTTTGGGGTAAGATTAATAAAATCAATAATAGATTTACCAAGCCATTTTCCCTCTTCTTCCATACAAGGATGCCTTATATCATTTACCTTGTAGAAATGAAGCATATTGTAATGAGAAATTATTCTGTCCACTGGATCCCTTAGACAGGTTAAGCGCAGAATATGAGGAGGGAGTTTTAGCTGGTGAAGAGGGACGTGAGAAAAGGCAAACGAAAACCGTCCAGTGTTGATTAAGTCAGTATTCCAGCCTACAAAAATTTTATTATTTCCTATGATTCGCTGATTAAATTTCTGTCCAATTTTGCGGTATACCTCATCAATATGATCGTCGCTGAAATTCGATAGAAATGCGCAATTAATGGTAGTGCCTCCAGTTTTCCTAATATGAATATGGTAAATGGGAGGGATGTCACTACTCAGAATGGCTTGAATTTTTCTTTCCTCTAAGAAACTCACGAGCCGGTAGCTTGCTGATCTGATTTTTCTGAAGATGACTTGCATTTTATAATAAAGATCAAAAGTTAGAAAAATTAAATAACTCCGTCAGTTCCCAGCTTTTCTATAGTCTCTAACTGATTCTTCACAAAATCTTGCTTCACAAAAGCAGGATTTTCGCTAATTGAATTGCTAGGATAGAAGTGGTGATTGGTATAACTAGGCGCATAAATTTCAAAGCGTTGGCGGGCGATGTAATTGCTCATAGCGGGACGTTTTCGGTGTGCTCGAAGTGCAGCAAGATCAATAGTAGCATTGGCAACCATACTTTCTCCAGTGTTGGCTTCTGCTAGTATTAAACCATTGTAATCCAATATTTTAGAGCTGCCATCTGTGGAGTTAATTGGAATATCAATATTAGCAATGCCAGCGGAGTTAGCGGAGACGACGTACGTCATATTTTCAATAGCACGAGCGGCTTTGGCAATGTTTTTTCGAGTCAATTGCGGGCTTCCAACTTCGGAAGTAGAATGCAAGAAAATTTCTGCCCCACGCATCATTAGACAGCGCGCCACTTCGGGATATAAAATTTCCTCGGAAGCAATGCACGCCAAATTGCCAATTTCAGTTTTCGTTACTGGAAAAAGCGACTCGTAGCCATAAATCTCTAAGTACTTGTCCCAAACATCGTGCGGAGTTGGTGCAAACATCGAATTGAGCCGCCGATAGCGCAAGATGGCTTCACCTGTATCATCAATCACAAAACTCGTTTGAAAATACAAATTTGGAAAATGCTCATCCAATTCATAAGCATTGCCAGAGAGAAAAACTTGATGTTTTTGCGCAATTTTGCCTAGTGCTTCATAAATTTTTCCATCAATTTCTAAGCACGCTTTATCTTTCCAAGCAGGAATACTTTCGCCCATTGGAAAACCCGTCAGAAAATACTCAGGCAGGACGACTAATTTCGTGTCGCGACCAATAAAAGCCTTCGATGCTCGAATCTGCGCATCCAGCCGTTCAATGGTTTTGAGCATCACTGCCTCCGCCGCTTCCTTGGTCTTCACTCTATTAACTGCCTCACAAACCACTTGCAATGCCAAAGCCTTATACCTATCCATTTTTATTAATTTTTTTGTTTCTTGTGTGTTCCCATCAATCCTAAAACCTTCAATTCTTAAATGATGGATCAACTACTTGCACTCGTTCCACAAATTCTACAACTCCTACTTTTTCTTATCATGTTCGGTATGGGGATGACACTTTCAGTTGCTAATTTTAAAGATATTGGAAAATATCCAAAAGCAGTTTTTGTAGGATTGAGTAATCAGATTTTGTTGTTGCCACTGGTTGGTTTGGCTTTAGTGAACATCATTCCGATGATGCCTACGATTGCGATGGGGCTAATGTTGGTTTGCGCTTGTCCAGGAGGAGCAACCTCTAATTTGATTTCTCATTTATCCAAAGGCGATACTGCTCTTTCGATTACTTTGACCGCTTTTTCGAGTGTCATTACCATCTTTACTATTCCTTTCATTATCAATTTCTCCCTTAATACCATCATGGGAGCAGCAGCAGCAGAAATTCAATTGCCCATTCTGCCTACTATTTTAAGTATCATCAAACTCACTGCATTACCCGTTGCCTTGGGAATGTTTATTCATTATAAATTCCCCAATTTTGCAGAAAGAAGCAAAAAAGCGATGGCTTGGGCATCGGGTATTTTTATACTAATTGCGCTTGCCTTATTGGTTGTGAAATTAGCGGATATTGGAAACGTTTGGGAATTTATTGCGGCGGCAGGTTTGGGTGTTTTGGCTCTCAATTTAATCACTTTGGGAATAGGTTTTTCTAGTGCTAAAGTTCTGGAATTGAATACGCCGCAAGCCATCACCATTTCCATCGAAAGCGGTATGCAAAACAACGTAATGGGCATGGCGATTGCAGCTTCCCCAAGTTTATTGAACAATTCCGAAATGGCAGTTTCCGCAGGGGTTTATGGCATTGTGATGTGTACCACAGGGGTTATTTTGATCTATCTTTTTAGAAAATTAGTGGCACGCAAACATACGGTCAAGTAGGCGCAAAGAGTTATACAATAGTTTTTCTACAGTTCCACTCGATAATTTCAGATGCTTTAGAGTTTTCGAAGAGTCTACTTTTAAGAACACTGCTATCCACTTCGACATTGGTTGTTCGGTGTTCATCATTCGATATTTTTTATCTATAATCATTAGAAATGGTCTGTACCATCTCCACCAAACGTCCCACATCTTCTGGTGGCTTATCGTAGATGTTTTCGTGCATATTAATCAGGGAATCAGGATTCTTGAGTTGCTCTCTAGCATAGTCAGAACAACGGCTGATATAATCTAGAAAATTATTCTTTTCTTCATCTGTAAATCCTTCTAGCAAATTACTGTTGGCTGCTCTTCGGATAGGTTCTACTTCTTGAATCAATCGCCCTCCATTATCGGTTAAGCGCAATCTTTTTTGCCTTCGGTCATTTTTATCTTCAATTTGCTGTACCAAATCTTTCTCAATCAACATTTTGAGGATATTGGTGATTCCAGGACGACTGATTTTCAAGGAAGTGGCTAGTTCAGAGGCTAACATTTCTCTATTGTGGTTTTTCAAGAAAGGAATGTTTGGATCGCCTGCCAAGTGCAGCATAACCATATACTGCTGTGTCGTGATGCCTACAAATTTATAGATCAAATCTCCCCTTAATCGTATTTGGCTCGTCAAACTCAAGAGGCTAAAGAGTATCGAAGCATCCAAATTTCTTTCAATCATTCTAATGTCGTTTTATCTGTCTAGAGCGAGATATATCGCGGTAGTTATTGGCTTCTCTGGTACAAATGTAGTCCGCAGTCTAACTATTTTAGCCAATCCCCAATTCCATACGGATCTTCCAAAGCGGCGGATACATGTTCGTGTTTAATTTTCCATTGATCTCCCTGTGCCGTTAACACAAAGGTCGCTCGAAAAGTTTGAGAAAATCGTCTGCTATTGACTTCTACTTCCAAAACAACAACACCTCCTACCCAAGCCATATCAGGACTCTCTTCACAAAAAGGACCTTCAATCCAATTGATACTCTCTAAAGTCAGACCCGATTCACAGAAATCTGCCCAACCTTTGCTGATGTTTTTATGCCCTCGGTTGGAAAGTCGTGGACCTTCCAAAATGACATATAAATCGCTAGAAGGCACATAGCTGTTGCTAATGGCTGCTGCATCTTTATCCATGATGAATTGATAAAATTCACTTATCGTTTCTATTGGATCACCCATAAGTAAGATTTGAAAGAAAGAAGTTTGAAGATTTAAAGGATAAAACAAAACTTATATCCAACAATTATTCGTCTCTTAAATCCCTAATTTTATATCGAACTAACTACTTGAGAACATAGTATTATCTGCTATGTAGCCTATGTGGAAAAGCTATATAACTAACTATGTGGTAATAGCTACATCAAATCAATATCATCTGCTATTTCAGCAAGGGTTTTATCTGGATTTTTAAGCTCTTCCATTTCCTGCTGAACAATGCGCAGCACTCTTGAAATATATTCGCTATGCCAAGATTGACGTTGTATTTCAATCTCCTTTGAAGTAGGCACATAGCTTTCAATTTCGTCGCGGGTTAAAATTCCTTTCTCTTCCAATAATCGCTCCAAAGTATCCACCCGCTCGCGCGCCACTGCCAGCTCCGAAGCCACTGCCATCGTAATATTCATTATCCGTTCCACCGCTGGATCATCGAAAAAGTAGGGACGTTTTCCCTTGGGTTTGTTGGAGGCTAAATTAATGTAGTCTATTTCTTCCATTTTGTAAGGTTTGAAGTTTGAGGAGAAGAAGGATAATAGAATAAGAGATCTTTTCTTTTAATCCTTAACTAAAATTGATAGTTATATAAGCTCTGTCGCGAGCTACTCGCTTGTCCACATAATAATGCAAAATAACCAAGTAGCGGAATCCCGATTGGTAAGCCCGAAGGGGTTGCTAAGCGGAATCTTGGGCTTAGCGACCCCTAAAATTATTTGGTCACTTTTTGAATCCTTATTTGAACATTCACTCTTTGGGATCGCCACCCATCCGCTGTCGCGGTTCACTTACTTGAATGTTATTAACATTCACCCTGCGGGATCGCCACCCATCCGCTGTCGCGGTTCACTCACTTGAATGTTATTAACATTCACCCTGCGGGATCGCCACCCATCCGCTGTCGCGGTTCACTCACTTGAATGTTATTAACATTCACCCTGCGGGATCGCCACCCATCCGCTGTCGCGG
>JBCDFY010000036.1:0-38423 GCA_039176995.1 Bacteroidota bacterium | reverse complement strand
CTTTGATGGCTTCGAGTGAAGTATTCCAAGAATCGTCTTCATAGACAAATAAGCACTCTTTGAGCTTTAAGATTTCTGGATCTTCTCCATCCAAAAAAAGCGATGGAATATTTTGTGCAACTACAGAATAGAATGTACCTAAAAAGGCAAGAATTAAGCAACTGGTTCTTGTCATTAGTTAATAATAGTTGTTCTAAAAATGATGTGCTACTAATCGGTACAGTGTAATAGGGATATCCTCCAGAACTGTACTGTCATTCTGAGCGTATGTTGTCCTCCTAGGTGCAAGGCGAACAATATATTGTTCTGTAAGTGTATTGTTATGTGACGTTGCTTCATCAGCAATTGAGCAGCTTAAAAGCTATGATTTATGTGCTACTCGTTCTTTTTATAAGGAGGCAAGACTTCTACCGAGTCAATTTGGAATGTAGATTGCTCTTCAAGCATTCTTTCCGCAATCTTTTGCCCTAGTTGCTCTCCCCAAATTCTTCCCACCTGCATGGATTCTTGCATAATGAAAGGCGTCTTCTCTATTAAGCTTTTTCCTTCAGGAGACTCATAAAATACAATGATTGCATCTACTTCTTTTTCCGATAGGTGCTCCTGATAGATTGGAATAAGTAAATCGTACAATTGGCTGAAGCCATCTTTCTTGATTTCTGCTTTAAGTTCTTCCGCAAAATCAGGTGGCAAAGTATTGAGCAGCGGTGCTTGCACATCAATAAGCTGATTCATTACCAGTTCAAATCGCTGCTTGGAATTCTGTAACTCAAGCATGTAAATTACTTTATCTCGGAAAGTATCGGTGGAAGGAGTAGTTTGTGAAAAGCCGAACGAATAGATAAATACGAATAGGGAAATAAGAGTTAATTGTTTCATTTTAGAAGTGTTCGCGTTAGTGGACTAGAATTACAATACAGCAAACGCGTACTTCATTTGAGTTAGTTCCGTGACGGATTTTTTTTTGATTTCGTTAAGTTTAACCGCTGGGTTGTTAATTTTATTTAACAAAGTGCGGTGCCGCTTGTCTTTCCTTCTACTGTAATCAGATTCTTTGTTAGGCAAAAACATGAGCTATGTTCCTCCTAATACTAAGGAAGGTGAAAGTAGAGATTTTCTTAACTGCTCCGTCCTTTTATTGAAAGTACAGACTCCAGATCGAAGATCAGCAATCTGAAATTACGTGATAATGTAAATTTGTCAAATTTAGAGTTCATAATTAGAGCTAAGTACTCGGACATAAATAAATTGCTTTTTTGACTGGGCAGGTTTTTGTGTTTAGACAAGGCATTTTTCTAGGAATAACGAGTTATTGCTAGAAAAAATAACGCGGTATAAACCGAAAAAATGCCGTCATAAAATGTTAAGTTAATTGTGTCCGAGTACTTATACTTATTGATTTTTTCAATTAGTTCAGGAGTAGAATTTGACAAATTTCGCTGTCGCTCCACGTAAAATTATGTAGAGCCTAACACTACTATTTCAATCCCTAAATTCCCTTTGAACAATCGGCAACAAAAATTGACTAGTGATTTCCCGCGACTGTTTATGCCCATATCTCGTATTGTAGGCACTTGCGAGTATCACAATAACCGTATCCAGTTCCTCAATTAGGTAGATTTTATTTCCTCCGTTTCCAGAGCAGTAGGTTATTTGATAGGTGACCTTATCTAATACTAAGTCTTTAATCCACCAAAAATAGCCATAGAAATTAGGCTCAAATGGAGTCTCGGCTTGAATACTTAAACTCTCTTTCACCCATTGTTCAGAGATGATACTTTGATCGTGCCAAGTCCCGCCATTTAAGTACAATTGTCCAAAATCAGCGAATCCAAGTGCAGTAGTCCTGAAATTTCCAGCAGTACTTGGAACGCCTTGCGGTGTAAAAGCCCATTGGTAGTTTTCATTGCCCAGTGGTTGGAATAGTTTTTCCTTAGCATATTGTTCCAGTCCCTTTGGTAAACTTTGATTTAGAATATTTCCAATGAGTACTGCGCCAGCGGTAAAATATTGCCAGCTTTCTCCTGATTGGCGCGTGCTATCCAAAGGAAGGTTCAATGCCCATTTGACCCAATTGGGCTGATCGTACATATACTCTTCATTGCCTGGTGTATCAAAATCATCATCATTTCCATCGAAATTGCTAGTCATCGTTACCAAATTTCTTAGTTTGATCGCTCCTTTTTGTTCATCGTAGTTTTCATAATCTTTAAGATCATAAAAATCCGAAAGAGGCTGATCTAGCGATGTGATGTATCCTTCATCTATTGCAATACCCAACAATGCCGATGCTACGGATTTACCAACGGAGCGCGCATCGTGTATGTCATTTTTGGTAGTACCATTGTAATATTCTTCCACTAATAGCTTGCCTTTTTGATAGATAACTACGGCATTTATATCTTCATACACCTGTTGTTCTATCGAATCTCGTAAGGCACTCAGTTTGGGGAAGGCTTCTTGCTTCACGGCATTTGTTTTACAACTAAAGGAGATGATACTGAGTAAAATTCCTGAAAAATAGTAAGCTATATTCATCTTGCTAAATTTGATTCTGCAAAGCTGAAGGTTTTACAAAGACCAAAATTGTATGAAATTAACATGACGCTCTTTTTTTCATCTTTTTTCTAAACTGTCCAGGAGCAATTTTATAATAAAACTTAAAAACATGATTGAAGTGACTTTGATCGGAGAAGCCCGCCTGATAGGCAATTTCCGTTAAGGACAAATTTGAATCCAAAAGAAGATTAGTGGCTTTACTGAGTTTAACTTTCCGAATATATGCTCCCAGACCAACAGAAAGATACTTCGGTACAGCTCTTGAAATATGAACAGGATGTACACCTAATTCCTTAGATAAACTTTGAAGTGTAATGTTGCTAGGGTCATCGTGCAAGATTTCCTTTAACTTGACCACCCAACTTGGAATGCCGCTTTTATCCACATACTTTCTCACACTCAAAGCATCACATACTTGCAATAGAAGCAGATCTGTAGAGAGTTCACTGTGTTTATCCGAAAGTAAAAACTCAAAATATATTTTAGCAATGAGTAGTCGAATATGAGGGTCTTCTACTTTTTGACTTTCTTCAAAGATATGGAGGTTCACTTCATTTTTTTCAAACCACGATCGTTCAAATTCCACATGAAAGCCAGCCGCTTCAGATGAGTGTCGGTGTCCATAATGTTGCTCCTGCCAGTTGTTGAACATTAAACTTCCAGCAGGAAGCAAGGACTTTGTGTTTTTGTTGTAGTCCAGCATTTCGCCACGAAGGACAAACATGAAATAAAGATTTTCATGATAATGCCAAGGCGTAGTTTCAATGGTATAGTCGTATTGAGAAAGCACGAGTTGATTAAGGCTCAGCTCTATATGTTTTGATCCATAATATCTTCCTTTGCTTGATATTTTCACTCTATGATATTCATTCAAAAATGCTACACCTCTTAAAAGTCAGGCTCCATTTCAATTCCAACCCAAAATTATCATTATCTCTTATTTTTAGAATGGAAATAGTGAATTTTTATGCTGAGCAAAGGCTATGAAAGGAAGAGATAGATCTGTCTCAAGTTCAATTGATCTGGATAGCTGGAGGAGTTTACAAAAACCTAATAGTAGCATTTGGTAAACTTTGATAAAGTAAACCAGTTTTGTAAACTCTTCAGATGTTGATTTTTAAGGGTTTGAAAATTTCAGAATTTGGGTATTGAGAGTTTACGAAAATGAGGGTTTTTATATACCAAGCTTTAGATTATTTGCATCCTTTTAATCATCAAAGCCATACTTTCTCATAATACCACAAAACCATCTTTTGGAATATCTCTATAGCCTTTTACTATTTTTTGTAAATTCACACGATTAATGTTCAGTTCTTTTGCAAGCTTTCCTAAGCTAATTGCTGATCTTTCTGCTAAGAATTGACAGAATTAATCGGATAGAGATGGCGTTTATAAACAAGTTAGCTACAAAAGATAAACATGTTTGAATTTAAAGGGGACTGGGAGACTAAAATTTTTCTTGAAAAGCTATCGAGGTTTAGAGAAGATAGATTTTTCAAAATATTATCCAAGTGAACAAGCAGAACTAGTCAAAGGCAATGTCAAAATTCAGTTTTTTGATGAGTTGAACAATTCGCCTGACCCTAGTACAAGTCAAATGAACACTGTAAGATTTATAGAAAAAAATCAGGACTTACTTATTGACAGAATTTATAAAAGGGTTACTGAGGTTGAGTATCCTTTTATGAAGAAACAAATTAATGTTACAGATTATTGGTTTCCTGAAATTGATTCTATTAATGATATAACTAAGGTTTTGGGAATGAAATCCATCCAAATCTTAACTGAATCTAAAGATGACTTTTGCTACTTCTTAATTAATTGTGATGCATCATATGAGGAGGAACATGGAGTCCACTTTTTATTTTACAAAGACGAAATTTTAGATGTTGGTAATGCTTGGGAGTTTAACCTAAAATTAATTTGTGAACATTGTGGTTATGATTACGACTTACATATCAAAGAACAGAATTCGTTCGATAAAGAGATTTTTAACCTAATAGAACCACATGGCAAATACGAAAAACTAAAACCTTGGCAATTGAAAGCTAACGCAGGCTTACCGTATAGATTGATTAGCGCTTCACTTTTACTCCCACATTATTCATTTTCAATCCAAAATACGCTAACTAAAAAGAAGTATTGTTTACCAATCGCTCCACAAGAATAGCTACTCTATTCATTTCTACCTTTTCTTGCACTAAAACAATCTCACTCTGCTCGTAATCTTTTCTACGAGCTTCCAGTTTCTCTTCAATAAAAAGAGCCAATTCCTCTGGTGACTTCCCCGCCAACAAAGGGCGATGCGCAGTACGAGGTAAAAGGCGTGCTACTAAAATCGGTGTTGCAACATCCAAAAATACCGTTTTCCCATGCTGATTCATCCATTCCATATTATCAAAAAAGCAAGGGGTGCCGCCGCCCGTTGAAATGATGATGTCGTCTTTTTCCACTAAAGATTTTAGCGTTTTAGATTCCAGTTTTCTGAAATAATTTTCTCCTTCGTCATCGAAAATTTCGGAGATACTTTTGCCAGCAACTTCTTCGATATAATGATCTAAATCTATAAATTCATAGCCCATTTTTGGTGCAAGCCGTTTACCAACATGGCTCTTGCCGCTGCCCATGAAACCGATTAAGAAAATACGCATATTAAGGATTGAGGGAATGAAGGTTTGAAGAGCTGAAAGGAGCTACCTTTACTTTATCCAAACAGGTTTGAAGTTAGAATCATGTTCTTGACCAATAATGTCTCTATACAATTCTGGGCGGCGAGCATTTCTGTATCTGAATCCACCTGCTAGTGGAATTTTATCTTTACTAATAGTCGCTATGGTAATACCATCTTCAAATGATTTTATTTCGCTCAATACTTCCCCATAAGGATCAATAATCATGGAGTTTCCATTTTTTAAATGTTCTCCATCGTACCCAATAGGATTAGTAAAAGCATAATAAACACCATTATCATAAGCTCTTGCAGGTAGCCATCGCATCAACCATCTTTTGCCTTTTGGTCCATCAAATTCTAATCTCAATGAAACGGGATCAGTGTCTCTGTTTTGCCAAAATTTGTCATCTACATAATCTCTTCCAGGCATTGCCGAAGGCGTACAACCGGTGACGTGAGGAGCGAAAATTAATTCAGCACCCAACAAAGTAGTCGCTCTCACATTTTCGATAATATTATTATCATAACAGATCAAAATTCCACATTTCCAACCCAGTAAATCGAAAACAACGTATTCATTTCCTGCCGACATATATTTGCTAATGAAGGGATGTAGTTTTCTAAATTTAGCGATCACTTTTCCCTCATGAACACAGACGTAGGTGTTGAATATTTTATCGTTTTCTTTTTCGACTAATCCTGCGAGAATAGGGATTTGGTATTTTTTGGAGAGTTCAATAAGTCTTTGAGTACTTTTTCCAGTGGGCACTTCTTCCGCTAGATCATTGATTTCTTGCAGACTCAAATCTTTCGTAAAAGTATAAGCAGTGACAGACATTTCATGGAAGCTAATTGCCTCCGCACCTTCTAATTTTGCCTTTTTGGTTAATTCTTCGATGACAGACAAATTGTATTCTTTATCTCCATCTTTAGGCTGAAATTGAGCAACTGCTAACTTCATGGTTAAATTTTTTTATTTCTTAAATTCACTTAAACTCGTCGAAAGACTCAAATGATTGCTGCTTCCGCCTAAGTGGTAAACACCTTGTCCATAATCCAATTGAAAACGCTTAATTTTGATGCCAAAGCCAAAGGAAAAACCTGCCAAGCTCCGCAAATTGTTAACTTTCAATTCTCTAGCTCTCAATACATTGTAGCCCATTCGTAATCGGAAGACTTCCGCTTTCCCAAACAAAAATTCTCCATTGAAAACGAAGTGACGAAAGAAGTTATCTAACCTCGGATTAGAAGTGTCTACATTATCAAAACCTTCGATGAGGAAAGTGTTTTCTTGATTATTTGGATCGTCGTATAAGATATTCCAACGATTGAGGTAGCGATATAAGATGGAGAAACGGAATGGTAAATAGCGCAAGCGTTTGGAGAGCGCAATTTGAGACTCAAAAGGCAAAGTTTCTCTTGTGTTATCAGTATAGTTTGTAATCGGGCTGCCTAGATTACGCAAGACAAAACTCAAAGAAAAATTGCTAGAAGTATCTTGATAGGTTGCGCCTAAATCGCTACTCCAGCCAGTTGAGGTGTAGGTCTCAAATTGAGAAGTGATGAATTTTACATTCGCGCCTACTGACAGTTTTTCGTACAACTGCTTGCCAGCTCCAAACGTGAAAGCATATTCCGATGCTTTAAAAGTACCATTAATATTACCAAAAACATCTGTCGCATCAAATTCACCATAATTCATGTACTGCAAACCACCATGAAATGTCATGTCCCATTTTTGGTGATGATGACCGTAGCCCAAGTAGCCAAAACTAATGTCTGCCAGATGAAAACTATGGTTAAAACTCAAATTTTGGTGCATCAGCGGATTGAGTACCGCAGGATTTTGATACGCCAAAGTCACGTCAGCATCTTTCACCGTAAGGAGATGATCGCCCAAAGCCGTTATGCGTGCAGAAGGAGGCAGCATCAGGAATTCGTAGATATTGTTGCCGCCAATTTGTGCAAAAATAGAATTATCGAATAGTAGAATAAATCCACTGATCACTATATTCCGAGTCCAGTATTTTAGCCGCGTAAACTTCTTCAATGCTTCACTTTTTGATGTGAAATTTATTGTAATAATTAACTGCTCCGTAGAAAATAAAATCGTCTAAGTACATATAATCGAATAAATAGGTATTAGACAGTACTTGCTAAGAGCAGCTTGTTTTGGATTTAGATGGACATCGAGTCCATCCAAATCCATCAAGGTTTCTCAAGGATAAAAAATGGCTGAAGAGCCATTTTTTATCCTTGAGAAACCTTGATCAACTCATAGCGGTTCGATGCCACTATAAGTTGAAATGAGCAACGACTAGGACTTTTATTCCTTACCATTTCTGATAAAATGGTAATTTGTCGTACACATGATTCAAAGATAATATTACCGATGCAATTCAATATTTCCCTTCCGCACAATTTCCGTTTCTTTATCCAAGATGGTCAAGATGTAAAAATAAGTACCGTCAGGCAATAATCTTCCTTTCCAAGTGCCTTGCCAATCGTTTTTGTAGCCTTCTGCTTCGTACACCAAATGTCCCCAACGATTATAAACTTGAAGATGGTTGTCTGGAAAAAGATCAATATTGGAAATGAAGAACACATCATTGATGCCATCGCCATTGGGAGACATTCCTGTGAAAATGTTCATTTGCTCACAAAAGACCTTGATACTTACAATTGCCGTACCACAGCCAGCGTCATTGCAGAGCAAATAGGTGAAACGGTCTTCTCCAGTACAAGCTTTCTCATCAGGAAAATAAGTAATCGTTCCATCCGCGTTGATGACTACTTGTCCATATTTTGGAGGCGTGCCAATGGAAATAACGCTGACGCCGCCAATGAGGTTATCATTGTCCTGCACACGAATGTTGACATTTTTCATTTGACTCGTACTGATGCTATCGTCTTGCACATTTGGCGGTTCACCAAATGGCACAACATTGATGGTCAAATAGGTAGTATCGCAGACGCCTAAATCATCGCAAAGTACCAAGCAAGCACTTTCCTGTCCTAACTCTAAGCCTGTGATTTCCACGCAATGATTGTTGGCGATGAAAATATCACTCAACACACCCGATTCTTCTGGGCAAGTGTTAAAAAACTGATTGATGCGCCCTGGTAGTTCAGTCGTATCTACACAAACGCGAATAGTCTCGTTGATAAAAACGGATTCACTAACAACGGCGGCTTCTGCTTGTACCACATTGATGTACAGAACCGTCAAAGTCGCATTGCCATCATTATCGCTCAACCAAACACAAAGGCTATCTTTTCCAACGGAAGTTCCTGTGTATTGAATGCAATAATTTTTTGGATCGAGCTCAAAAACGACTCGACTCATGGGTGATGGTGTTTCACAATCCTCCACGATGTTGATGTTTCCTTCGAGCTGACTAATATCGAAGCAATATTCTTCAGTTTCTACATCGAGGAAAATGGTGTCACTTACGAATTGAGGTTGCACCACAGTTAGTGATAGTTCAAAGTCATCGCAATTGCCAAAAACATCGCACATTTCGATGCACGCCTTCATGTTGCCTAACTCTACACCTTCATAATTGATGCAAAAGTTATCTTGATCGAGTTCAAACTGAGCATTGGACGTACTACTAGCACAAGTATTTTCAAATCGTTGTAGCGCACCGGGTAATCCAAAACGCTCTTGATTTATGCAGAAGGTTCCTTTTTCTCCCAAGCGGACTAGTGCCCGTTGTTGCGTATTCATTCCCGATTGCACAGAAATAATAATCAAAGTGGAATCACAGACGCCTATCTCATCGCAAACTACGATGTGTGTGCTGTCTTGTCCACTAAGATTTCCTCTAAATTCTACGCAATTGTCTTCCAGTTCTCGCCAAGTGTAATTTCTTGGGTTAATATCGGTATTGCTTAGCGTTGCTATTTCTCCAAGCAATTCATCGTTGTTGAAGCAAACTTTTCGACTTTCTCCTTGCTCTACATTGACTCGAACAACATCGGTGGTGGTACAAACAACGCGCACCTTCAATTCCTCTGTGCAACGATTCGCCAAATCCGTGATTGCAATAGTGTGCTCGCCCTCTGTCAATACAATGCCTACGTTTCTAGCGGTAATATTGATGTTGTACTCTGAAACGATAGTTGTATTGGTTGGCAATATCTCTATGGTCAATGCACCATAACGATTGCGCGGATTTCCTCCTGTGATGCGATCATTGATTTGATCAAATTGCCAATCTCCATTACTATCCCAAGTATTCAGGGAATCCACTAACGCATTCACGGAAAGAAATTCACCCGAAAAAAAACTGCTGTTGACTTGCCAATCTTTGATGTAAAAAGGGGCGAAATTGCTAGACAGTACTTCTTCATTGATGGGAGAATAGAAACCTAAGGTATCGAAGTTGCAACCTAGATTAGGTTCGATGAGTCTCTCATTTTGCTTGAAACGATACCGCCACTCTTGCCCTAATTCAATATTGGTGCAGAGCACTGCTTCTTCGCCACAAAGGGTTTGCAAAATCAAAGTGCCATCGGCATCAGGAAGTAAACCACATTCATCCGAAACTGCTACGGGAGTGAAGAAATGTAAGAATCCAAAGACGAGTAAAGTGATGAGCATATGCTTGCTTTAATAGTTTTTGGAGTGCTTTTTCCTGGACAGATGTAGCTGTATAACAAAGTGTTGCATTAGGAGTTTCTTGTTATTTGGTAACAAAAGAAACAACGCGAATATATAAACAATTAAATAGGACTGGAAATTGTTAGGAAAGCTAAAAGATTGTAGAAAGGATTTCGTTTCCAAAATCCGTCTAAAGTCTTTTTTCAAAGGTGAAAAGCCTTTAGGCTAGAGGGTTTTTAAGGACGAAAAGCATCAAAAATTGACGATTTTTGATGCTTTTTGTCCTCAAGGACCTCTTAGAGCAGCTGAAAAATCCTCATCAAAAGATTTTTCGGCTGCGACTCTACGAGAGTAGAGAAAAGGTGCAAACACAAGTAAAATCAGTATTTGCACCTTCTGAAGTTAAGCAGATTGTATTTTATGAAGACAATTACTTGATCGGCTCTAGTTTATAGCCCTGCTCTTCCAATAATTTCACAACGCCTTTTGTGCCTCCCAAGTGCCCGGCACCGACTGCAAAAAAGGTACGCTTTTGTGTCATCATTTCTTGTATAATTGGAATCCAGTTTTCGTTTCGTTGTGTCAATAGCAGGGTCTCATAATCTCCAAAACCACTCTCCTCATCTGTTGCTAGACTTTGCATGGCTTCAATGTTTTGGCTTTTGTAAAGCTCCACCATTTGCTCAAATTGGTCATCGCCAGTATCGGTAGATTTGATACTTTCTACTAGCATCTTGGCTTGCACATCATAAGGAATACTATCAAAAATACTGATTTGATACTCCATGGTCTCTAAGCCAGCGATGGGTTTTTCTTGCTTTTTTGCCATTTCCATCAATTCTAACTCATAGGAAACTACTTCTCCCGAAGTGAATCCATCAGGTGACATATCACCCGACGCCATAGCAGACAAAAACATGGGTTTCATACGCTCCAAAAACATCAGGGGCATTCCCAATTTTTGAAAATGATCTTTCACAGCGCTATAATCTTCATCGGTTAACAAGTCCTTTAATGTTTTTCCACCACCCATAAAGACTTTGCTCATCATCCCCATTTGTGCACCGAGATCCATCATATCATCTATCTTGATCTCAAAAACCACATTCTCACAAGCATCGAAGGCAGCTTGCATTTTTTCGTTGAAAATATAGTCTTCTTTACCGATCATGTGAATGGTGCCGAACAAATAAGATGGCTGCTCTAGATTATTACCAGTAATTTTCCAGAGCAAGGAATTTCGGTCCTCTACCTTTTTCTCAATCTCTATTACTTCTACCTTAGCTTCTTGTGCAAATAGAAAAGAAATGCTCAAAAGGAGTCCTAAACAAACACTCAAATATTTCATTGTTTACCTTTTTTGTAGGAGCATAATTCCCTCATCAGATATGCTCCTTTATTGTTGAAAGTAGATGTCAAATGCTTTTGAATGGTCTTTAGTTGCGCATTCTGAAGCATCGTAATAATTATAATGTAGAGCTTATTTTGAAATTAACCATTGAGTTACAAATGACTGTTTTCTACTCACTCTGCGTTGAAAAAATTCTTCTCTATATAAACTCAATTTTTTCACCTTAGTTGAGAACGAAATAACTCATTTTAGCTTCAAAGATCAAAATCAGTGTAAGCTCTTAGATAACCGATAAGTTGGGTGTAGGATTGTGCTTTCCAAGAAAAATTGGAAACCTCATCTGAATCTTTAGCGAATGGAAAGTTATAATCGGGGTTAAAATTAGATATATCACGTACAAAATCTATCTATGAAATTCAAAGATAACCCAAATTCATCAAATGACTTTACTTTCTCTACAAAACACCTTTAGGATGACACAAATAATACTTCGTCACATTTTTCGAGGGTAATGAAAAGTCCGAGCTGCCTGACACTGGGCGCACTTCTCCTGATTTGTGTAAAACTTTTATTTCATCTTTCGCAGTGCTGTACGCGTTATTACTTTCCTTACCTTGAAAAACCAAGTAGCTAATATCTTTTTCTTTGAACTCCATTTTCTTCATTACCTTTTTTTTCACATACTGAACGTAATCTTTTTCAAATTTTTCATTTTTTAAGCGCAGTTGGAACAACTTTCGATTGACGATGCTTCTTGCTAAAAAAGAGAGAATTCGATCTTCGTGTGACATGGCAGATTTGGCAGCAGCAATTATATCATAATCGTCTAATTGAGCAAAATGTTGCAATAATTCATCCCGATTTTCCTGAAAGTCTTTTGCAGTAAAGTCTTTTGCTAGAAAAAATGCCAAACTGCTCGATATGTTTAATGCTGCACCTTTCTTAGAGCAGACTTTCATGCGTTTCAGCAAACGGATCAGCATTTGTTCTGCTGAGAGTACGGTTTTGTGCAAATACACTTGCCAATACATCAATCTGCGCGCAATCAAAAATTTCTCAATGGAATAGATGCCTTTTTCTTCTACGACCAGTTCCCCATTTGCAACGTTTAGCATCTTGATAATGCGGTCATAACCAATTACACCTTCGTGAACGCCTGTGAAAAAGCTATCGCGATTCAAATAGTCCATTCTATCCATATCCAATTGTCCAGAAACCAACTGATGCAAAAATTTCTTCTCGTACCGGTCTTCAAAAATTTCGATGGCTAAATCGAGTTGCCCATCGAACTCTTCGTTCAGTTTTTGCATGAAAAGCGTAGAAATCTCCTCATGGTGAACGTTGATAAGTGTATTTTCTAGCGTATGTGAAAATGGTCCATGTCCAATGTCGTGCAATAAAATTGCAATCATTACCGCTTCGGCTTCTTCCTCGCTGATTCCTACCTTTTTGCTTCGCAATACTTCAACTGCTTGTGTCATTAAATGTAAAGCACCTAGCGCATGATGAAAACGCGTATGCAGTGCGCCCGGATAGACATAATGCGTCAAACTTAGCTGTTTGATGCGGCGCAATCGCTGGAAATAAGGATGCTCCACCAGTTCGAAGATGATGCCATAAGGCACACTCACAAAGCCATAAACTGGATCATTGAATATTTTTGTTGAAGCCATTTTGTATCCTGAATGCAGTAATAAATGGATGGTATTAGAACTATTGAAAACAGGATGAAAAATAGATTTTTCCTCTTGTTTTCACGGGGATTTCTGGAGCGAAAGGGCTATTTTTTGAATTTTTCTGAAAAATCCAAAAAATAGCTCTTTCTCTCCAGAAAACCCTCCCCAAATGAAAATTTTTAGGAACTAAAAATTTTTGCTTTCATAATTAGATGTTACAATACCTATCGCATGATAATGACGCGTTGAGCTTTGTTATTGTTCAAAACTAAATTATAAATACCATTGGGCAACGTACGATGAAGTGGCAATTCGATAGTTTGAGTCATTCCGTCTATTTGCCAAGTTTGCACTAATTGTCCTTGCAAATTGAACAGTCGAAGTAGTTCGATTTGTTGTGGATTGGGCAGTTCTACATTGATAGTCGTATTTGAAGGTTGAGGATAAATCTTTAGACGATTTTCTGCTCTACTTTCTTTCGTGGAAGTCGTCGAGTCTTCACAATTGATGCTGCTAGCGGTTGCATTGCAACTATCTTCTATTCCTTTCAAAATGAATAAACCTGTCTGCATATCGGAAACTAGAATATTTCCCGACGGCAAGAAAGGATAGACGCCCCACGCACCCTCGTAATTGTCACGATGATCTTTTTTGCTAGTAGAAAAATAAGCAACTCGCATCGGGTTTTTAGGATCGCTTAAATCATAAATTTGTAACCCATCATAGTAGTAAGAAGCATATAAATAATCACAAGCCACGACTTGATTGTGTGGAATGCTGAAAGGCGAATCGGAATCTGCATCAAATAAGGAGATAACCTCTGCTTCTCCTGGCGTGCTGACATCTACTACCTTCATTGGTTTTCCCCAGGTTTCATCCGCCATATAATAATGGTTACAATCACTTCCAAGCCAACCTGAATGATTGTAACCTGATTCTGGATAGTTAGAAGTACTTAGGTAGTCAATTACTTGAGGATCAAGCACATCTGTGAAGTCAATAATGAAGAAACCATCGTTTCCACAATTTAAATAAGCGATATTATCTTGCACATAACCATCGTGTACATGACCAACTCTTACGCCTCCAAAAACACTGAATGCAGCTACTAACTCAATTCTTGGACTTTTTGATAGATCATAAATTCTCAACGGTGAATAAGAAAGTCCGCCGCCGCTCGTTGCAAAAGTATAAAGCCGTTGTTGTGATTCATCAATGAATAAATTATGCGTTCTATTGAATAAATTCGCGGAATCATAAACCACTTTAATTTCCTCTGGTAATTTTGAAAGATCAATGATTTGTAGTGTACTATTTCCTTCATCAGCAGCGGCGTATAAATAGTCCCCTAAATCGTGATAATCGCGATGAATGATTCTATTTCCTGATTCATTTCCTTTAATGAAAAAAGCTTCTACTGGATTTTTAGGATCGGTCATGTCAATAAAATGCGTACCCGCCGTTGAGCCAATAATGGCGTATTCATGTCCATTTCGTTCAATGCCCCAAACTTCGTTGTAGGTATTGTCAAAAAAGAAAGAACCTACCAGAGTGCTGTCTTCCCAGTGGCTCAACAATTCTAATTCTTGAGGTTCGTCTTGAGCGTAGAGGTAAAGGTTAATAGCCACTAAAGATAGTATCAACAATGATCGCATAGCAGAAAAGATATTTTTATAGATGTTTTCAGATAATGGTTCAAAATGAAATAATTATTATTGCTGACTTGCAATAAGAAGCAATCGCAGTTTCCTGAACACCTTACCTTTCACTTAGGGTTTATTTACTAACACGGTCTAAAAATTCTAAAAATTATGATTAAATCACTGGTTTCCATTACGTTATTAACCTTTTCTATTTTTACTTTCGCTCAATCCAATATTAAAATTGATGAAAAAGCACCAGCAATTAACATAACGGATTGGATTCAGAATCAACCTAAAGATAAGGATTTAAAAGGTAAATTCATTGTCTTGGAATTTTGGGCAACTTGGTGTGGCCCTTGTATAGCCGCCGTTCCTCATATGAACGAATTACAAAGTAAAGTTGCTGATGAAAAGCTGATTTTTCTTTCTATTACAGATGAGTCTGTTGAAAAAATTAGTCGCACATTAGAGAAGATAGACTTCAAATCGGTGGTCGTTACTGATCAAACTCAAAAAACACAGATCGCTTTTGGTGATGGTAAAAAAGGACTAGAAGCCTATCCAATGACAGTTTTAATTGATGATGAGGGTTTAGTGAAATGGATTGGTGAACCGATGCAACTCAACAGTAAAGTTGTAAACGATTTTTTGAATAAGACTTTAAAAGGCGAAAACTACCTTCAAGAAAACAAGCCGCAAATGGATGAAGCAGTTAAAGAGCGGTCTATTTCCATCAGCGAAAGTTTTCTAACCGTTTTGAGAGATAAAAACACCCTTTACTTTTTTCAATTAAAAGAGACGGAAAGCAGAGAAGTTAGCAATATGAAGGTTGGCGACAAAGCGACCTTGCTGTCTTCGGTCTCTCTGAAAGAATTGTACAAAGAGCTTTTTAAGCTACGAGTGAATGTTACTCCCAATATGAATTCGAAGAGATACAGTTTATTGTATAAGAATACTAAGCCAGATGATCAAAGTATTCGTGATTTAAGAACAACGGTGCTAAATACCTTGGGACTCCAGGAGCAAAAGCAATTGTTCAAAACGAAAAAAAATGAAGTGAGTATTGCAGACAGCAATAAACTGAAACCTGCTCTAGAAAAAATGTTTTCTTCCAATTCTGAAGCAGATGACAAAATTATCTTTTCCAATTTTACGATTGCTAAAATGTTGGAGGAGATGAACGGTGTACTGAACACTGATTTTTATTATGAAGAAAACAACACAGGAGGTTATGACTTTATCGTCAATAAAGATAGTATAGAAAACTTTAAGGCAAGCCTGAAATCGTATGGACTGGCTTGGCAGTTAAAAGAGGTAGGAGAAGAAACTATAACCTTGGTGGCAGAGAAATAAATACTCTGTAAACCAAGTTTTTTGAACTTCTTCTTCCGCTGCTTCGCAGCGAAAAACTCTTTTTGGGCGAGCGTTATTATTGGGCGAAACGCCCAACAATAACGCTCGCCTCAGAAAATCACTGCGCGCCGTAAGGCGCGTCAAAAAGCAAAACAAAAAATTTAATTTACTTAGTTCGCACGATAATAAGCTGAGGTTTCATAATATTTTATTCTTGATAGAAACATTTCTTGGTAAATCTTTTTTAGTCTTAAAATATGAATATCAGTTAGTTGGGATTGACTGTCTCTGAGATATTTCTACTGTTTTGCATTTGTCCACTCCAACTGTATCTTTGCGTCACTTTTACAGGCTGATTACAAGTACAACTATCCAAACAATCGCATACTAAAACTACTTATGAGATTACTGTTACAACACGTCGCGTTCGCGCTCTTCTTTGCTTTTGCTGCAACAGAAACGGATAAACCTGTTCTCGTTACTTACGATTCCTCCATTTCAGATACTTTAAAAGTAGATACGCTAAAACTGGATACTATTAAGGTAGATACTATTGGAGTGGATAGTATAGATTTGGCGGCAGATAGCTTGCCTGTTTTGGGTGATACGATTGCGTTGAATGTGCAAGATTCCTTGATGAATGTAGATACGACGCCAGTCATTGAGTATGTTTCTGTGATCGGTGTGGGCGATATGATGTTGGGGACGAACTATCCGTCGCCCTCTTATCTGCCGATTCAAGGTGGGAAATTCATGCTGAGTGATATGGAGCAAATCCTCAAAAATGCGGATGTCACTGTTGGTAATTTAGAAGGGACTTTATTGGACGGAGAAGGCGAAGTAAAAAGATGTCGAAATCCAGAATTGTGCTATGCCTTCCGATCACCAGAAAGTTATGGATTACACTTTGCTAAAGCGGGTTTTGATTTGTTGAGTTTGGCGAATAATCATAGTGGCGACTTTGGCTTAGAAGGAAGAGATCGGACTAAAGCGACTTTGGATGAATTAGGCATTTTGTACGCAGGACTCGCCAAAACGGACGAAACCGTCATTTTTGAGAAGGATGGAATTAAGTATGGGTTTTGTGCTTTTTCTCCTAACAAAGGCACTTGTGATATCCGCGATCTTCCAAGGGCGAAACAACTTGTTGAACAACTAGCCGAAGAAAGTGATATAGTAATCGTTTCTTTCCATGGAGGTGCAGAAGGCAAAGATAATCAGCGCGTTACGAGAAAAACGGAAACTTACTATGGTGAAAATCGAGGGAATGTTCATGCCTTTTCTCATGCAGTAATTGATGCTGGAGCAGATGTAGTTTTTGGGCACGGTCCTCATGTAACGCGCGCTGCAGAATTGTACAAAGATCGATTTATCATTTACAGTTTAGGGAACTTTTGCACTTATGGTCGTTTTAATTTGCGCGATGTCGCAGGTTATGCTCCAGTTGTTCGCCTGAAGCTCAAAACGGACGGAACTTTCGTGGAGGGCGATGTCATTCCAATCTATCAGCGCAAGTCGCATGGACCTAAGATTGATCCACAGCAACGTGCAGTTATTAGATTGATGGAGTTGACCAAAGCTGATTTTCCAGAGACGGATTTGAGGATAGATGTGGAGGGGAAATTGGGGAGGAAATCGGAGTCGGAGGAAGAATAAGAAAAGGATGCACGCAGAGGGCGCAGAGCACGCAGAGATTTAATAGCAATTCTAGTCTGGACATAATCACAAAATGACTTATTCAAGCACTTGCCTGAATAAGCCATTTAATAATACTAGGTGATTTCAAAAAGTTCTATTTGCTTGCTACTAAATTCACAGATAGGTCAAACTCATCGTAGATTGTTTTGTCTCCCAAATTTCCGAAGAAAGTACCTGAACCATACTTCACATTATACTCAGAACGGTCAACTTGAATATCAGCTTTTGCGGTAATCATACCATCTGCTTCTGTGGTAGTCGTCGTGAACTTAATCGCTTTTGTCGTCTCTTTGATCGTCAAATCAGCAGTCACTTTATAGCGTCCTGGACCTTGTGGGCTTACATTCGTGATAACCAACTTAGCTGTTGGATATTTTTCTACACCGAAGAAATCTTCTGAATTCAAATGTCCAATTAATTTCTGGGCTGCGCCGCCTTTCAGATCAGTCGTAGTAATCGTTGTCATATCAATTTCAAAAGTACCGCCCGTCAGTAGCCCATCTGTATATTCCAAGCCACCGCTTTTGATGTCAATGGTTCCTTCGTGGCTACCAGTTACTTTGTATCCTTTCCAGTTGACGGTGCTTTTTTCTAAGTCTACATTGTAAGTCAATGCGCTTATTGCTACAAATGCGCTTCCTAGAACCAAAGTTGCTGCTAAAGCGAAAAGTCCAAAAAATTGTTTCATGATAATTTATGTTTTATTTATTCTGAAATTTAAGTTGATTACATTTAATGTATATACATCTATTTTTATAAAAAATATAGCCCCTAATGTTGTCTGCTATTCTTCTCCTCTCATTCTATCCAAAATATCAGATGCCAATTGTGCTTCTTCCTCACTGATTTGAGTCAGTTTCTCTTGCAATTTTTCTTCCAACCGATCAGATGCCTCATTTACGATTTGCATTCCTAACTCTGTCAAAATAATATCCACTCGACGGCGATCTTCTTGGCATTCGCTACGTTCCACATATCCTTTTTGGCGTAATTTTTCTACCAAACGCGAAGCATTAGAAGTCTTATCGATCATCCTTGATGCTAGTACTTTCACTGTAGCAGGTTCTGGATGACGACCACGGAGAATGCGCAGTATATTGAATTGCTGCCAAGAAATTTTGTAAGGCTTCAACAACTGAGTCGTCTGCTGGTTCAACCAAGATGCCGTGAATAGTACATTGATCTGCAACTTCTGATACTCATTTTTGAATTTAGCCTGCTTTATTTCTTCTTCTATTCTCAAGCGAAATGGATATAAATTATATACGAGTGGATTAAATACAATGCAAATATATGTCTATACATCTAATTTTGCAAACTTGTTATAACTATTTTAACATTTCGACGTTCAAAGTACCGACACTTGCCGCTTATCTTTGAGCTAAATTACAGCCATTGCTTAATCGTAAACACTTACAAATGAGGCTATTATACGCAATCACTCTATTGAGCTTACTTTTTGCTTGCGCTCCAACAACAGAAAAAAAAACAGATTTAGAAGTAAAAGAGATAGAAGCTAAACCTGACGATTGGTTCTACCAACAACGTGCTTACCCTTTCGATCAGCTTAATTATAAAGTTTACAATAAAGAGGTACAACGACTACAAAAAGCAAGACTAGAAGAGCGATCCAAATCCAGAGCAGTTGCTACGAATGATTGGGAATTGGTTGGGCCGAGCAATATTGGAGGAAGAGTTACTGATATTGTACTTAATCCAAATGACCCAAATATCTTTTTCGTTGGAACTGCAGTAGGCGGTATTTTCAAAACGACCAATCGTGGAGAAAGCTGGAAAGCAGTTTTCGATGATGTGGGCAGATTATCTATTGGCTCAATGGCAATTGCACCTTCTAATACTAAAGTTTTGTACGCAGGCACAGGCGAAGCTAATGCTTCTGCTACCTCTGGTGCATTTTTTGGCGATGGCATTTATAAGTCCATAAATGGTGGAAAATCTTGGGAAAATGTAGGTTTGCGAAATTCACATCATATTGGCAGAGTCATTGTCAATCCTAATAATGAAGATCATGTTCTAGTCGCGGCGATGGGTAATTTGTACGACAAAAACGAAGAACGCGGCTTGTATCAAAGCAAGAATGGAGGTGAGAGTTGGGAGCAGTTGTTGTACATCAGCGATTCGACGGCGTGCGTAGATGTGGTGATGAATCCACTGGATAGCAATATTATTTATGCTGCTACTTGGGAGCGTCTTCGCAAACCTTGGGGACGCAAATATGCAGGGCCAACTTCTACGATTTATCGAACCAAAGACGGTGGAGTAAGTTGGGAAGAACTCAAAGTTGGTTTGCCATTCAACAACGGAGACCGAGGTAGGATAGGTCTTACAATTGCACCTTCCGATCCTAATGTTTTATACGCTTCTTTCACCAAAGATCCAGTTTCCAATGATTTCAATGGTATTTACAAGAGCACCGATGGAGGCGACACTTGGAAAAAGACCAATGACTTCTTCTTGAATGGAATGTACAGCACTTTTGGCTGGTATTTTGGTAATATGCGCGTCAACCCAAGAGATGCCAATGATGCGTTTGTGCTAGGTGTCAGTTTGCAGCGAACCACTTCTGGTGGCAATAGTTGGGATCGAATAGCAGAGGACGTCCATGTAGATCATCATGCTCTGGAAATGCACCCAACGGATTCTACTCTGACTGTCTTGGGCAACGATGGCGGCGTTTACCTCTCTAGCGACGAAGGTAAGACTTGGAAACATTTAGATAATCTGCCCATCACGCAATTTTATGAATGTGAAGTGGCACAATCTACTACGAATCATTACTATGGCGGTACGCAGGACAATGGAACAGTGATGACGAATGACGGGAAAAGCAGTAGCTGGAAAAAGATTTGGGGAGGAGATGGATTTCATGTAGTTGTCGATCCGCAAAGTAAGGATATTGTCTATGTAGAAACACAATGGGGAGGACTAAATCGCTCTATAGACGGAGGCGAAAATTTTCAATGGGCGAGGAACGGTATTGATAATAGCGACCGTAACAATTGGAACACACCTTTTGTCATCGATCCTAACAACACTTCTACTTTGTATTATGGTGCGAATCGCTTATACCGTTCCGAAGATCGTGCTGCTACTTGGCAGGTCATTAGCGAAGACTTAACCAAAGGGAAACACGAAAGTGGTACAAATCGTTATGCGACTATTTCGACTATCGCGGTTTCGCCCGCGGATTCCGATGTCATTTTTGTAGGTACGGATGATGGAAATGTGCAAGTGACGCGCGATGGAGGAATAACTTGGCGATTGGCTTCGGTTACGCTACCTAATCGTTTTGTCACTTCAGTTATCTGCGATTTCGATGATCCGCTCAAGGCGTATGTTACCTTTTCTGGCTACAGGAGAACGGATTACTTGCCTCATGTTTTTATGACTTTGAATGGTGGTATGACTTGGGAAGACATTTCAGGAGAGTTGCCCGAAGTGCCCGTCAATGATTTAATTATTGATGATGAAAATGCAGGAGTGCTTTACGCTGCAACCGATTTGGGCGTCTGGAGGAGAAATGGAGAAAATGCAGGGTGGAAACAGCTAGGAGAAAATATTCCAAATACGGTTGTTTCTGATCTGGTTATTCACAAGAGAACGAGAACTTTAGTAGCAGCTACTTTCGGTCGTTCCATGTATAAATACAAACTAAGTCCAACCCTACCCGATTTGCCAGAAATAGATACCATTGTTAGCCCTTTCAGCGTCTATCCAAATCCGATTCGAGATTTAGCGACGATAAAAATTGAAGCACGCAAACGCCAAAAAGTGCGTATTGTCCTAAGGAATTTGCAAGGACAAATGGTATGGCAAAGAGCAAATGTTTGGCTAGAAGTAGGAGAAAATGAGATCGTTTTAGATCAAACTTATGATCTGGAAAATGGTAATCACTTAGTGAGTGTGGAAATGGAAGAAGGTTTGCAATCGCAAGTAGTGAAAATTGTGAAATAGGATAAATTGAACGAATTAACGTGAATTGAGTCAATTCATTAAATCAATTCACGTTAATTCGTTCAAACCAATAACTTATTCAAGAAAATGTTACAAATTCTTGAAGCTACTTCTAGTTTCCAAATTCGGCAAGTTCAGTCGCTTTTTCAAGAATATGCGATCTCTCGGAATTTTGATGCTGCACTTCAAGATTTCGAGCAAGAATTGAAAAATCTGCCAGGAAAATATGCTGCTCCTAAGGGTACATTACTTCTAGCAACTTGGAAAGACATGGAAGTTGGTTGTGTTGCTTTTCAGTCGCTCTCTAATACCATTTGTGAGATGAAGCGAATGTATGTGAAACCCGATCATCGAAGAAAAGGAATTGGAAAGGCGTTGATTCAACGATTAATGGAGCTGGCAAAAGGCAGAGAATACAAAATCATGCGCTTAGATACCCATCCCTCTATGCTTGTTGCTCATCAGTTGTACGCTCAATTTGGTTTTCAAGAAATAGAACGATATAATGAAAATCCAATTAAAGGAATTCGTTTTTTTGAGTGTTTAATTGAGTGATTTTTTCCTCTTGTAAAACAAGAAAATCATCATAATAATCATACCTGCTCCCAACCATAGCATCCAATTCAAATTAGTAGCTACCATAGCCGATTGATCTCCGACTTGCATAAAAGTTGCTCAATAAAAAGGATGCGCGGCTTCCATCGAAGCAGTCTGCAGGTAGTTGATTTGCGCTTGTTGTAGGGCTTGATCTTTCGATTGTTTTTTGGGCAATTGTTTGTAAAAAGCGAACATTAAATCTGCCGTTTTTTATCATTCACTTGCCAAAGACTTTTCAATAGGCTTGGGCAGCCTGCATACATAAAGACTCTCGCCAAACTCAACATCCCTTCGCCTCTTTTGTATTCCTCAGCGCCCGTTTTGCGAGCACATAATGCCGAGAAGTTACTTCAATCTTCACACCTGTACACTTTTTTCTTTCGCGCCTACGGTGCGAAAGGGAAAGGGATTTAGGGCAGAAACAGATGATTTTTGTAACAAAAATCATCTGTTTCTGCCCTAAAAACCCTCTGCGAGCCGCCTTTAGGCGGCGAGCCAGTTCAATTATCAAAAAGTGTATAGGTGTGAGACTTCAATCATTAGATTGAGCTCTACAAGAGCGAACTTTTTACCATCGGCAACAAGCGCGAATCTTCCAGAGCAGCAGTTCGATGCCCTGCAATTTTTAAATATTCTTCATCTTGCGCAAAGGCAATAAATCTCTCCGCACTTTCATGCTGCACCAAAAGCATCGCGTCCCATTTTTCAGCCTCTGGACCAATCATAAATGGACTGCATTTTCCAAAGAAAAGCGTTTTGCTACCTGCTTTTTCCAATAACGGCAAGGTGTATTTTGCATATAACTGATAAGCGGCTGCTCCAGAAATTTCGGCTTTAGGTGCTAAATGAGGTGCATCAATATAATCTGCAATAGCTCTGAACTTCAGCAGATTTAGCATAACAATTTGCCCTTTTCCATGATGTTCAAGATAAAATTGTTGTCCAGCTTTTGGGCTAGGATGAACGTAAGTTGATTGATTCATAGATACTTCATATTTGTGCATGAAAAATTGAATAGAAAAAGTCATTTTCACATAAAAAGTGGTATAACCCAATTTGTTTCTAAATTGTGTTTTTTGATCATTATGACGAAACTTTAAAAACATTTTGTTTTCTTTGTAGGCTAGAAAAAACGAAATCAATGAGCAAACGCTATGCCATTATAGATATAGAGACAACGGGTGGAAAGGCAAGCCGACACCGCATCACCGAGATCGCAATTGTGTTGCATGATGGTACGCAAGTATTAGATTCTTGGCAGAGCCTCATTAATCCAGAAAGCTATATTCCACAAGGCATTACAGAATTAACAGGCATCACACAAGAAATGGTGAATGGTGCGCCTAAGTTTTATGAAGTAGCTAAAAAAGTAGTAGAAATGACCGAAAAAGCCATTTTTGTAGCCCACAATGTTCGCTTCGACTATGGTTTTATTCGAGAAGAATTCAAACGCTTGGGTTATGCTTATTCTCGTCGGCAGTTGTGTACCGTGCGTTTGAGCCGAAAAGCGTTTCCAGGCTTACGATCTTACAGTTTGGGGAAGTTAATTAAGCATTTTGACATCAAAGTGGATGCTCGACATCGCGCAATGGCAGATACGATGGCAACTGTGGAATTGTTTGAGAAAATTTTGCGGAAAGAAGAAGGCGAAGACCAAGTGAAGGAATTAGTCAATTTAGGAATTAAAGAAGCTCTACTGCCGCAGAGCATCAACGTAGATTTTTTGCATCAATTGCCAGAGGCTTGCGGTGTTTATTATATGCACGATCGAAGAGGCAATTTGGTATATGTTGGAAAAAGCATCAACATCAAAAAGCGAGTGGCAGAACACTTTTCTAAAGTAACAGAAAAGGCAAGGAAGCTGCAAAAATATGTTCACGATATCAGCTACGAAGTAACGGGCAGCGAGTTGGCAGCATTGCTTTTAGAATCACACGAAATCAAGGTACTTCGTCCTTATGTAAATCGCGCGCAGCGAAGGCGAAATTTCCCTTTTGTTATTCATACTTTTGAAGACGAAAACGGCTACATCTGCTTTGATGCCGCCAAGCCTAGTGCCAAAGAGCGAAAAAAGCTACAAATTATTGCTGAATATACTAAGCTCGGACAAGCCAAAGGACGACTGAAACGCATCATAAAACAATACGAACTTTGTGCGCGCCTCTGTGGAATTGAAAGAGGACATGGCAATAAAGTTTGCTTCAATTATCATATTAAGCAATGTCATGGTGCTTGCGGTCAGTTGGAATTGGTGGAAACCTACAACGAGCGTGCAGAAGAAGCCATGGAGTATCTAAAAACGGTTTTTGAACATGACTTTTTGCTAGTAGATCGAGGACGAAATCAGCAAGAAAAAATGGTCGTTTGGGTGCAAGATGGCGAATATCAAGGTTATGGCTATTTAGATGTATCAGAAGGCGTTGATAATGTGGAATGCTTGAAAGATTGTGTAAATACACGACGCTTCGAGAGTAATCCAGAAGTGAAGAAAATTATTAGGCGGTTTTTGTTAGATGGAGAGTTGAAGCTGATTCAGCTTTAAGGACAAGTGACTGCTTAATAGAAAAAGTCAATCCTATATGAACATTGAATCATACTTGCTAAGAGCGATCAAGTCAACTGGGTTCGATGCCCAGTTGACTTGAAAATTAACAAAGATGTCAGTGTATTAACCTACTATTCTTAGTAGAGATGAAATTCATTATACACTTTATCCAGCGTTAGGATTTACTACTTTTCCAACAAATAATGCACTATTCGTCTGATGATCACGAATGACAAAAACAAATGGGCGATTGACTTCCATGATCGGATAGGAAGGAACACTTGTCGTCTCTATTCCGATTATTGTGACTGCTGCTGCTTCAGTTCCTTGCTCATCTACTTTGATGAAAGATTTGTGGCGTACTTCACTAATAGTTAAACCTCCTTTTCCATTAATTTTAGAGAAATCAGCTTTATCAGAGAAAGCGATGTCCATGCCTAAATCCATCAAAATTTGATTGAGCCTCTTTTCGTATTTCAGCTCAAATTTTGGCATGGAAAATAGCACTTCTGTAGTCTCATAAGCCGTATTCCAAGCTGTCCAGTTTTCTGTATTCAAAGCTGCAATTACATCATCAATATTTTGCTCTGGCTTTGGCAAAAAGATGCTCATTGCATACAAACTATCTCCATAAGGTAAGTTGATGGCTTGAAAAAGGTCGTTTTCCAAGTAGGCTAAATGCGCCTTTCCGCGCGACATATATTCCACTTTTTCTTGCTCACTTTCTGTGATGAAAAAGTTGCTTTCGTAGTTGAATTCTCCATCAAAAGTATGCGTCCAGTCGCCTTTAAAATAGATGGCATTTATCAAATACATCACTGCTTCGGCTGGAATTTCATCTAGAATTTTATCTATCAAGCCTTCCGTTTTGTCTTCTACCCAAGAATTAATCTCCTCCACTGCATCAGGTTTCAAGAAGTCTAGCTCTTGTATTTCGCTATTAAAAAATTTAGAATTGACATCTAAAAAGCTAGGCAACACATCAAAACCTTCTTTGTACCAGATAGAATTGGCAATTTGTAGCTTCACTTTTTCGTCCAAACCTGGCAGTTGCGTCAATAAAGCTAAGTACGCCTTATTGATTTCATCCAATTGCCAATCTTTCAAATTCAACGTACTCTGAATGGCAGTTTTTGTATCTGTATCTGCGCCATTGAGTACCATCGAAAGTGCAGTAGAAATGCTTAAAGGAGAGATGAAGCTATTCTCATCTTTCTTGCTTTCGTGTAATTTTTGAAAGACATCGAAGCCAAAATCGTTGATGGTGGTCACCAAGTCGCAGGCTGCTTCGTTTTCAGCGCAATCAATCGAAGTGTTAATTGGTGTATCAGGCTCGAGTGTCTCTGTTTGCGTACATTGTTGAAAGAACAATGCTGTGAATGCCAAGAAAATCAAAGTGATTCTGTTCATTGTATTACTTTTTAATAATTAGAAAGGTAGTTCTTAAACGAAAAAATAGCAACGAATTGCTTTTATATATGAAGACGTCGCTTTCATTGAATAGGGTTGGGGATAATATTGTGTGTGTATACTAAATTACACAAATACCGAAAGCGCTTGTTGAGGGCGACTTGTTGTGGATTTGGATGGACATTGAGTCCTTATGAAACCTCGATCAACTCATGGCGGTTCGACTACGTCTGCCTTAGGCTGATGCCACCATGATTTGAAAAAAGTAGAGATCAGAGTTTTTGCTGCTTCAAATCTTCTACAAAAGTGTAATTTGGCACACACACGATTATATTTTAGCTTCCAACTTTCTAAGAATATGTTTGGAATTTAATTTAATTGATAATCAACAATTTGTGGTTCTGCCTAAGAAAGAAATTGTGAGTTTAGCGAGCTAAATGAGCAATTTATTTCAACGACAGGTTCATAAAGTGTTGGTTATCAGGACTAGAAAATTTAAACATATTCTAAATTTTCTCCCTACCTTTAAGCCATTGCAAAACGAAAAATTAAACACATTATGTCACCTTTTCTAGGAGAAGCTATTGGTACAATGGTACTCATCATTTTGGGAAATGGCGTCGTTGGAGGAGTACTACTCAAAAATTCTAAAGCAGAAAATGCAGGTTGGGTTGTCATTACGATTGCTTGGGGATTGGCGGTGACCATGGGAGTTTATGCCGCTGACAAAATGAGTGGAGCTCACCTCAATCCAGCAGTAACTTTAGGATTAGCAAGCATAGGAGAGTTGGAATGGTCAAAGGTCTTGCCTTATATTTCTGGACAAATGCTTGGTGCCTTCCTTGGAGCAGTGATGGTTTGGTTGCATTACACGCCGCATTGGCCAGCGACCAAAGATGCAGACGCTAAGTTAGCAGTTTTTGCTACTGGTCCTGCAATTCCTTCCACTTGGTCAAATCTGTTGAGTGAAATTATTGGCACTTTCATTCTCTTAGGAGGACTTCTATTTATTGGTGTTAATGAATTTACGGAAGGACTCAAACCCTTAGTTGTCGGTGCATTAATTATCGTAATTGGTATGTCATTAGGTGGAACTACAGGTTATGCGATAAATCCTGCACGAGATTTAGCACCACGCATTGCTCATTTTTTACTGCCTATCAAAGGGAAACGCGATTCTGATTGGGGATACGCGCCCATTCCCGTCGTCGGTCCAATTATCGGTGGCGTGCTAGGTGCAGTCGTTTATCAGTGGCTCTTTGAGGGAGAAACCAGTATGTTGCTTTGGATCATGTTGGGTATCTTCGCGGTCGTCATCGCAATGACTTTTAGAGAAGCGGTGAAGGCAAATACGTAAGATGCCTACTCGACGATTTCTAAAACGGTACTGAACGATACATACTTATTCTTGAATTGCACAGCATGGGCGCGTTTTAAGTCTTCGGAATGCTTTTCTTGGTAAGTTTGGAAAGTAGGAATATCGGGACACATATATTGTATAGCATAGGTGACGCCATCAGGTTCGTCCATGCCGATTAGTTTACAAATCCGATGTCCTAAAAAATTTCCTGTTCGCACCACTTTTGGAATATGGGTGCTTCTCATCCACTGCAACCATTGCTCTTCTATTTCGTGATCTACCTTATAAGTGACATTGTATAAGTACATAGGCTTCGTTTGTTTCAAGCAAATTACACTTTTTCCATGAAAATCAAGTCAATTGTGCTTGAAATATTGCTAATTCTTCCTGCCAATCTAGGAAAGTATATTGCTTCTGAAATTGTTTGACTTTTTCTATTTGCTGCCGCACAAATTTTTGATGCGCATTAGAAGTAGGCTGAAATGGGCGATGCGAAGCAGCTTGTTTTACCTGAATGATTTGCTCGTAAAGTTGCTGTGCATCACTACTAAATAAGCACTTTTGAAGGTAATCCCAAATGTAATCAATTGCCATTTCGGAAGGGTGAACCAAATCGCGTTCGTAAAAACGGTAATCGCGTAGATCATCCATCAGCAATTCATAAGAAGGGAAATAATGTACAAACTTCAATTCCTCACAAATTTCATGTATCGCAGTCAGTAGTATGGCTTTTGATCGTTGATTTTCGATAATGCCATCGCGAATATGACGAACAGGACTTAGCGTAAACAAGACTTCTAATTGCTCATTTTGAGTTTTCGCGGTTTCCAAAAAAACTAAATACCGATCAGCGATTTCTCGGCTGCTCAATAAGTGACTTTCAAACTCCCGTGTTGGTAATTTATGGCAATTCGCGACGATCTTTCCCCAAGTCTTATGCTCGTATACTTTTGCTGTTCCAAAGCTGAAAATCAAATAGTTAATGGTAGAAAATTGGTTTTGTATAAGTTGATCCTGACTTTGTATTTGTTTATTCAATTTCCCATTACTGTTTGCCGAAAATTGGCTGTGATGCAAATGACTATACCAGTATCCTTGATGCTCAAAAAGCACGTTTTTAGGCAAATCTAAACCTTGAACTGCGCGTTCTAAATTGTCTAAAATTGAAAGTGGATTGTAAAGGATACCGAAAGGATTGATATTAGTTTGGAATTTCGCAGCTTGTAGTTTTTTGCCAATGTTTTCCGTAAAGCAAGAGCCGAGCAACAAGAATTGCGATGGATATTCAATAGTGAAAGGATAGGAGATTGATTTTAGAATGGTGCGAAGTGGAAGCATGAGAATTTCTGATTTGCTGATCTGGCAAATTAGTAAATCTTTGTAAAATTGACGGTTTCATAGAAAATGAAACCGTCAAAAATATATCTATAAATACGCTCAAGTCTTCTACTCCAATTCCACTTTAAACACATTCGCAATCGCATTCAATTGATCCTCTTCTGGCACTTTTATCTCAATTCCATCATCTGTCTTGTTCCATTCTACCTCTGCTCCACTACTAACAAAGGAGACCTTTTTCACTTTTGTATCAGTCCCTAATAAATGTTTGATATTTAGATCGCTACCTGCTGCTGGCTGACCTAGTGAAAAGACGTAAATTATTTTACCATCTTTAGAAGCAGTGAAGCGAATATCGCTTGCACTGTACTTGATCGTCGCAGATTGTCCGCCAAAATGTCCATCTTTAATGGCGGCGTCTCCATAGCCAAAAATATGGTGCGTGCGTGTACCATAAACAGCTTCTGCGTGGGTATTCATCCATGCTCCAATATTCCTCAAAATGCTTCTTTGCTCTTCTGGGATAATACCATCGGATTTGGGTGAAATATTGAGTAACACGATCCCTCTTTTGCTCCAAACATCAATCATGTTACGAATCAATAGATCAGCTTCTTTATAGGTCTGCCCGTTGACATAGCACCAAGAATTGTTGCTCAACGTGATGTCCGTCAACCAATAATCAGGCGACATTTCTTTCATACCGCCTTGCTCAATATCTAAAACACCAATATTCCTAGGAATATCTTTTTGCTTGTAAGCTACTAAAGCAGCTTGCCCATTTTTCTCCCCTGCATTGAATTGATGAGCCACCATCTGCTGAAGATAATTTTCTGGAATTTTGTCCAGCCAAGAGTCAAACCAAATCATGTCTGGCTGATAGTTATCTACGACTTCTTTGATTTGATTGAGCCAATAATCATGAAATTCATCTGTTGGAATATTGCCGTAAAGCATACTCAGTTTTGGGTCGTTGGAAGAAGTGGCGTAATCTGGATTGTAAGGAAAATGACTGTCTTTTCCTTTCCAATTCATAGTGTCTTTGGCATAGCGTTGCAACACTTTAGCATGATGGAAAGTAGTAATGGTTTTCATATTAATAGCTTTCAACTCTTTGAGTAATTCGCCTGTGATGTCTTGCTTCGGTCCCATGTCTTGCGCATTCCAAGGATTGACTTCGCTTGCCCACATAGCGAAGCCATCGTGGTGTTGCGCCACTGGACCAGCAAATTTTGCGCCTGCTCTTTGAAAGAGTTGCGCCCATTCTTTAGCATCAAAATGTTCAGCTGTGAATTGTGGAATGAAATCGTGGTAATTGAACTCAGATGGCTCGCCGTAAGTGGCAACATGATGATCGTAAATTCCTGATCCCCAGCCTTCTCTGCCTGGATAGTACATCCAACGCGGATACCATTCGCTCCCAAAAGCAGGAACACTGTAAACGCCCCAATGGAAATAAATGCCGAGTTTGGAATCGGCAAACCAATCGGGTTCTTTTTCGTGTTTGACGAGTGATTCCCAATTGGCTTCGTACTTTGGAGGGCTTTCAGCATCAGTCATTTCCTTCTTGGAAGTAGAGGTGTTGCAAGCTCCTAGGAACAAGACCAAAAATGCACTGATTGTTAAGATTCTGTTTGTCATAGTTGTTACGTTTTGTTATAATTTTTGCCATATAGTTCATAAAGTGTTTTCATAGAGTCCACATAGTTTCTAAAACTGCTTAACTACTGTGATCTATGTGAAAATAAATATTGTGACTACTTTAGCAGGAAGGCGTAGGGGAAAGAAAATTTTATTGTTTCAAGTTTTACAAGAAACCTCTTCTTTAGTAGATTATTATGCTTTGTTTGTGATTTATAAAGTCCTCAGTTAATCATTTAGTAATTCCATTTCTACATAGTATGCTCCTCTTTCTATACCTTCTTCATCGGTCATAAAAGTCTGAAGGCGGAGTGCTCCTTTCTCTAAATTAGTTGTAAATTCAAAGTATCGATCCTCTAGGATTTCATTAGAAGAAAACACTTTACCCTGTACACTAATTCTTGCTTCTATTACCTCTAATCTTACACCTTGTTTAAAAGGAAATCCACCTTCTATTTCATTTCCCCGAGCAACAGTTGCAGTCATTGCTTTTTGCAATTCTGGCGGCCAGCGATAAAGTCGAATGCGATAATTTCCTGCTTGTGCTACATCCAGTGTCCAATGTGCATTGTCAATTTTTCCTGCGCGAATGTGTCGCTGATGCCAAGCTGGGTCTCGCTCAGAATGCCAATCGTGCGCCGTCAGTAAAGTAGGGTTTTCTTCTGCTGAACCTATAATAATAGTATTCTCTTGCTTGAAAGCCTCTTCCATACTCGACCACCATTTTTCGTAAGCTGCTTCCAGTTGTTGCGCTTTTTCAGGACGGACTTCGATGATGTTGTTGAGTTGTGAAGGATCATTGGCAAGATTGTATAATTCCTCATTATTCACCAAACGCCAAGTGTTTTGCATGACGCTCGTATTTTTCCATTTTTTGGGTAATTTTTTTCGCTGTGTATCTACAACAACAATTCGTTCTGCCAAATCTGCTTGCTCTCCTTCCGTCAATAATTCTTTGATGCTACTGCCATCAAAAAAATTATCACTAGAAATATTTAGAATATCCAAAAGCGTAGGAACGATATCGGTGTAGTTAATTAGTTCATCAAAAGTTTGTTTTTCAATATCCATGTTTTCAGGAAAGCGAATAAATAAAGGCACACGATGTCCACCTTCGTATTCTGATCCTTTTTGTCCACGCATTTGAGCATTGTATCCTTTAGCGACTTGTCCATTTTTGAAACTTGCGCCTGCTGCTGTACCATTATCTGTGAGGAAAATAACGATAGTGTTTTCTTTAAGTCCAAGCTCTTCCAGTTGTATTTCTAATTTTCCTACATTATCATCAATATTAGTGATTTGCCCGTAGAAATTGGGGTTTACTACATCCTCGTTGTCTTTGTATAAATCAATGTACTTCTGAGCAACGTGGTGTGGGCTATGGGGTGAATTGGTGCTGATATAGCAAAAGAAAGGTTCTTCTTTTTTGTACTGATTTTCAATATATTTCATGGCTTCCTTGAACCAAATATCGGTGCAATAGCCTTCAAATTTCTTTGGCTCTCCATTGTGGAAGTAAGTATCATCGAAATAGTCATTATTCCAGTAATCAGGCGTTTGTCCGACTCCACCTCCACCGTGAATCAGCACTTCTTGAAAGCCTCGATCTTGCGGGCGAAATGGATAATTATCTCCCAAATGCCACTTTCCAAAAATGGCAGTTTGGTAGCCATCGTCCTTCAAATATTTGGCAATAGTTGGGAAATGCGTACTCAGAAAAGAGCGTCCAATTACGGTATGCCAAGTACCTGTTCGATTGCAATTGACGCCAGACATCAAACCTGCGCGCGTTGGTGCACAAGTAGTGCCTACGTGAAAGTTGCTGAAGTTGATACTCTCTCGGCTGAGTTGATCTAAGTGTGGGGTTTGTATATTTTTGTTTCCATGAACACCGATTTCACCGTAGCCTTGGTCGTCAGTCATGATGAGAATGATGTTAGGCTTTTGGGTTGCATCTTCTTCTTGGTTTACATTACAAGCAAGAAACAAAGAGATAAGAAGTAAGTAGAGTAAATTTTTCATCGTTTTGTTTGTGGTGGAGTATTGTACTCAAAAGAGTCTGACACGCAGAGTTCACAGAGCACGTAGAGTCTTGGTTTTCAATTCTCCAAGAAAACAGTTTCTTTTTCCCAAGCTTTCATTTTCCCTTTCAGTTCTTCAAATTTTTCAGCAGCTTCCTTTCTTCGATTTTGAGTTTCGCTAGGATCAGCTTCTAAATCATACAGATATTCTCCTAATTCTAGTGCGACTCCTTCATATTGGGTAGAGGATTTTGCGTAGCTGTCTTCTCCTTCTTCCGCCCAGCGGTATTTCCATTTACCTGAACGCACAGCAGCTTGTGAACCGCCAAACCAATAGAGTGCTTCGTGTTCAATACTTTCATCCGTTCCAGTAAGCAAGGAATGCAAACTAATTCCATCAACAGTTTCAGGAATTTCCACCTTGGCAGCTTCGCAAAGCGTCGGCAAAATATCTAAGCCACTCACGAGATTTTTGCTTACTTTTTGCGCTTGATATTTTCCCTTCCAGGCGATCATTAAAGGAACGCGCAAGCCACCTTCGTACATGGTATATTTTCCACCATTGAAAGGCGTGTTGTCCGCATAGATTTGAGTAGACCCACCATTATCTCCAATGTAGATGATGATAGTATTTTCTAGCTGCTCTTCTTGCTCTAAAAAATCATACAATTTGCCAATTTCTTTATCCAGATAATGCAACTGACCCAAATAATGGTCACGCCCTTCTGGATTGTTAGGTTTACGACCATTTTCGTACCATTCGTAATAAGGCTCAATATCTGGATTCCAATCTCGATAGCCTTTTAAGTTGTTTGCTTTCAGGTATTCTTCTGGTAGTTGATGGGTGAAATTATGAACTGCATTGAAAGAGAGTGTCAAGAAGAAAGGTTGATTATTTTCTAGGTGTTTTTTCATGAAATCTTTTCCTCTTTCACCCAAAATTTCCGTTGCAAAGCCTTCTACTTTTACCTGTAGATCCTGTTCCCAAAAGCCTTCCATTTTCAGACTTTGTTTGGGATTTTCCGCCTGCTCCATGGCTTTGCGAAAAGCTGCTTCTTTTTCATTGTCATGGATAATGTAATGCTTTCGTCCTCCACTAAAACCAAAGAGTTCTTGGAAGCCATGATTTAAGGGAAAACTGTGATTATCGGTTTGCCCATCTTTACTTCCGTAGTGAAACTTCCCAACCATTCCTGTGGCATATCCTTTTGCACTCAACAGTTCTGCAACAGTTGGAATGTTTGGATCAGAAATCCCATTTCCACCGTACCAGAGTACGCCTTGGCGTTGCTGGTAAGTGCCCGTCATCAATCCGACTCTCGATGGACTACAAATTGGGCTACTTGCATAAGCATTGACAAAGCGCGTACTTTTTGCAGCTAAAGCATCCAAGCTTGGAGTTTGGACATCATTCGCTAATTCATTTATACTCAAGTCAGCATAACCATGATCATCTCCAATGAGCAGTAAAATATTCGGCTGCTTTGTTACTGCTCTTTCCTCTGTGTTGGTAGCTTTTTCACAAGAGAAATAGAAAGTAGTAAGGAGGGAAAAAATTAGAATTCGTTTTGTCATTTTTCACAAATTGAGAACAGATAAGAGTTTGTATAAAAGTTTATTTAACTGATTTTCAATAGATTATGGTTCACGCCTGAGGCGGATACATCTGTCTAAGAAAGAACTTATGAGTTTAGCTCCCGATAGCTATCGGGAAATGAATAAATTATTTCAACGGCAGGTTCATAAAATATTGGCTATCAGGACGATAAAATTTAGACATACTCTAAGATTCGATTCAAAAATGAAAAGTAATGAGGAATACAGACAAAACAGATGATTTTAAAGTTAAGAGAGATGTGTTACTGATAATGTTGATTGAGCAGAGTCAGTAGTTTTTCCTCTGATAACCTTCTCTGTAACATCCCTTCAAAAGCACAAGAAACAGCACCTGTTTCTTCTGACACGATAAAGGCTGCTACATTTGCACGTTCAGAAATTCCGACGGCTGCGCGATGTCTCAAACCTACACTAGAAGGCAAACTTAAGTTATCCGAAACGGGCAAAATACAGCTCGCAGCTCGAATGACATGATCGGAAATAATGACAGCACCATCATGCAGAGGACTATCTTTATTGAAAATGCTGTTGAGCAATTGACTACTAATATCTGCATTCATCATCACTCCAGAATTACTGATTAATTCTAAGCTTAAATCGTTTGCCAGCACAATGAGAGCTCCTGTTTTCTGCTCACTCATTCTCAATATCGCAGATTTGATGGCTTGTACATTCTTTTGTTTTTCTCCACTCTCTGCAATATTGTCTTTATTGAGTAGGCGCATCCAAAAATTAGAGCGTTGACGGAGGGTACTGTCTCCTAAATACAATAGGAAACGACGAATTTCGGGCTGGAAAATGATAACAAGTATCAGGACACCTGTTTTTGCTAAACTATCCAATAGTCGCGTCAACAACTTCATATCCAAGAAATAGACCAACCAGTAAGTCACCAAGAGCGTGATGACGCCAATGAAAATATTGAAGGCGATGCTGCCACGCAACAGTTTGTAAATTCGATACATCAAATAGCCGACGATCAATACGTCAAGTACATCCCAAATGGTGACTGGTAGAAATCCTATTTGTATCAAGCTAAGCTGTTTTGTTTATTCATAGCTAAGGTAAGGAATATAACGTATTATAGCACCTTAGATTTGAACGCGCTCCAAGTGCGTTTCACCATTTCGTTTGTCAGATTTTCAATATAATAACTCCCAGCAGCAGGATCGATAACATGATCAAGATGACTTTCTAATTGGAGAAGGTGTTGTACGTTGCGCGCAATTCTTTTAGTGAAGGCGGTAGTGAAATCAGGAGCTGGTGTCAAGAATAAGCAATCTATGCCTCCGACGACGGCTGAGAGTGCCTGTGTTGACATCTGAATCATGTTTTGGTGTTGATTGTTGGTTAAACTAGCACTAGCAAGATGTGCTTCGAGTTGTAGGGGAGTTTTTAGTTGGTAGGCTTGCAGCAAATTGTACAAAAGGATTTTTAAAGCTCTGATCTTAGCTATATTGATAAAGTAACTTTCTCCAATGGCGACGCTGGCTTGCAGGCTGTTGACTTGGTGAGGTTCGATTTGTGTTAAAGTGTTGTTCGTCGCTAGTAGAATCTGTGTTAGCTCTTCGATGGTTTGTGAAGTCCCTTGGTAGTGCTCTGTTCCATCAATAGATAATAATTTAAATTGTGGCAAATGGGCTTGCTGACCTAGGATTTCTTTTTTTTTGCTGCGCCAACTTCCTTTGATTTTGGTACTATCAATCTCTTTCTCTTTTAAATGATCTAGGAAAGAAGCACAACTTTCATCTGACTGAAAGTGTACAGAAATCCATTCTAGTTCAATCCCTTGAAGTAAAATTTCAAAATCTTTAGGCGTGAACGATTCAGGTAATTCGAAGAGCAAAGCATTGACGCCACCCTCTAGAGCGGCTAGTGCGTCTTGATTGGCTACGCTCGTATTCTTCACAACGATTTTTTCACCAATTTCCCAGCTGTTGTTCTCTTTTTTTACAATTGCTGCTTCCTTTCGATTCCAATCCTTGGAATGTGCCAAAGGAGAAATTACCCAATCTTCATGGATTTTCCAATTGAGACTCTCTAAAGATTTTCCTTTCAAATCTTTTTCAATCTTGGCAAGCCATTCTTCTTTAGTAATTGTTGGAAATTCGGAAAATAGAGCCATGTCTGCTGTTAATTTGTTTAACTGTTGAATCGTTGATTTAAAGGAACTCTTTTTTACTCAAATTCAATCAAGACGGCACCTTTTTCTACAGCAGTTCCTTGTTTTACCGCAATGGATTTTACAATCCCCCCTCCTGGTGATTTGATGACATTTTCCATCTTCATCGCCTCTAAAATCAATAGTGCTTCTCCTTTGTTAACTGCTTGTCCATCAGCTACTTCTACACTTAATACCAAGCCTGGCATAGGAGCTTTGATGTCCGTCACTTTGTCTGCTCCAGCAACAGTTAAACCCATTTTATCAATTAGTTGGTCGTACTCATCGAAGAGTTGAATTTGGTACTTATTGCCATTCAAGATAACTTCAAATTGCTTATTACCTTGCGTTTCAATTATAGCATGGTAAGACTTTGACTCATGCAAGACATGGAACTGTCCATCCTGAGTTGAGATGGCATTGAGTTTTGCGAGCTGTTCTGTACTCAATTCTATTTCTTGTTTTCCAATTTTCGCTTTGTAGGACTTAGACATTTTTTGTATAGTTTTATTCAGATAGGAAGCATCCTCACTGCAAAGGAATAATTTTTCACGTAAAAATGTTTAATCACGTTAACTATTTCACTTGTATCTTTTTTATGATATACTTAAGATTGCCATTACAGATAGCTAAAGTCTTTTGTTGAAAAGGGAGATTATTGAAAATTTTATCCTCCTTTTCAACAAAAGACAACTAGCTGCGAGAGCTTGTATAAAAGTTTATTTAATTGATTATCAATAGTTTGTAGATCAAGCTTGAGGCTGATACGTCTGCCTAAGAAAAAAAATATGAGTTCATTGAGATGAACGAGCGATCCTTTGGTCAATACCCAGCAGACATTGGAGCGAGAGAACCGCAAAGCGAATGAGATTGCTAACTTATCTCAACGGCAGGTTCATAAAATATTGGATATCAGAACGATGAAATTTAGGTACCTTCTAAGATCAATTGTTGCTAGGCAGAGCTTTGTAGGTGCATTATTCAACCAATGAATGATCCGAAAAATAGAGACAGAGCGATTTTTGATGCAAAAATACCCTGTCTCTGCTTTCGCAACTAAAGTTTGAAAATAAAGGGGCGTAAAAAATATAAAGTCTTATCTGATGCTCTGAAGGGAAAGATTTAGGATACATTTGTCTCTACATCTCTTTCGCAGAATCTTCCTTCAACGTAAATACTCTTTCCACTGGATTCAAAGGTGTGTCTATGATATTTCCTTCGCCATCTACGAGAGTCAACTTGATTTTGTTATCACCCATCGGCAATCCTTCAATGTAGTAAGGTTGCCAAACATCTGCTATCGTATCATATTCGCCGTTGATTTCTACCTTTACTTTGTAATCTGCTCCTAAGGTGAGATTGGCAACATAGAAATCTAACATTACTTTCTTCGTGTCTTTCTCTCCTACATATGTTCCTTTTGGACGACTATACAGCAACATTGGTTCTTCCACTGCTTCGCTAGAAGCAAAACTACCATCTTCTACCACCACTTTTTGAAGCATATGCGCCTCCTCTGTTTTGATGCTTTCGTGATAAGAACGAGACAAAAATGCTAAGATGTAGTGTTCACCATCTTCTAATTCGTATTCAAACTCATTTTCGTATTTCGCTGCATAAGGCGCGTTGTCCACAATTAGGTGGATATGTTGCCCTTTTCCTGAATTTGCACACATTTTGCTATCAGCATCTGGTGTTTGAGCACCCAATACGTAGTCTGTCGCCGTGATTGGGAACATGAATTTTCCACTTTCATACATCATACCTTCTATTTTTGCATCTGGATAGGCAGTCGAAACATCGAAGGCAGTCAGTTTGTAAGTGTTGGAAGTGGTTCCTTCCTCCATCTCTTCTTTGTCGGTCTCTTCTTCCGTTGTCGCAGGTTCACAAGCGGTGAAAAATAAAGCCAAAAGCAACGTTAAAGCTGAGAGTAAACGCATTTTTACAATTTTAGTGAATAAAATAGGGAGGTATCCCATTGTGAATAAGACACAAGAAACGAAAATCTGTTCAGTTGATTGCTGAATTTCAATTCAAAAGTGGACACGTTTTTAGAATCCGTATAGTCGCAGTCAAAAAATCTTTAAAGGAGGATTTTTTGGTTGCTCTGAAAGAGTTTGAGGGAGAAAAGCTAAATAGATGTTCAGATTTATTTTCTTTTCACTAGGAAAGACAAACTAATCATTGAAACCTAAAAATCG
>JBCDFY010000035.1:0-38879 GCA_039176995.1 Bacteroidota bacterium | reverse complement strand
GTATAAATTATTGATTTTCAGTAAATAGTTTCATTGGCTTTTTCTATTTAGGGAATATTTGAAATTTCAACAGATAGCATAGGCATTGAAAACCAATCAGTTATAACATATTATAAAAAATCATTGTACATGAGTAAAATTTGAGCATCCGAAAAGTTTGATTTACATTTGAAAACAAAAAACGAAGCAACAGTTAAACAAATCAACAAAAATTATGAGTTTAGACGACAACAGAGAATATATTGATGAGAAATCAGTTCCGATGTGGAATACGGCTTTGACTTATGGAGTGGTTGGCGGGGTGCTAGCAGTCGTTTTTCAATATGTAAGCTATAGCACTATGTTTGCTAGTTCTAGTTTAGGAGGTGCGCTCGGGAGTTTACTCCTCAACTTATTATTATATGTAGGTATTATAGTTTTTGCAATCAAAAAGCACAGAGATCAAGAGCTTGGAGGTTACATTACTATGGGAAGATGTCTAGGCGTTGGAATATTATCGGTGGTTGTCGCCTCGCTGATGGTAGGCATATTTGATTATGTCTACATTGCCTTTATTGATCCCGAGTTCCCTATTAGACAGGCTGAAAGTATGGTTTGGATGTATGAGCTGACAGGACTGGATGAAGACACAATTGAGGATACTATAGAAGCCATGGTGGAAGCAGCTAGAGACGTAGCAAGTAATCCTAACATCGTAACTTCTGTACTTGGTAAAGCGTTTGGTGGAGCATTATTAGGATTGGTTTTGACAGCTATCATCGGAGCAATAATGCGCAAAAATCCACCAGAAATGGCATAAAATTAGAATAGCGAAATACTTAGAACCGCTGAGCAATGGTTTTATGGTTATAATGCTTTAGGGTTGTTAGTTCAACCTTGAAGCAATTATCCATAAAACCATTTTTGTTTTGACTATTTTTGCGTTTTGAACTGAGCGTGTACGAACTTTCAGGATTGAAACGCGGATTAGATAGATATTACAAATGATGGACAGATTTTTTGGTGAGATTTCAAAAGATCTTTGAAAATCAGTCTAATTTCATTTCATCTGCTTTCCAATCATGTTCTATTTTGAGATTTCGTACAACCTTCAATCTACAATTTCTCCATTATCAATTACTTAAATGGATTTATCAATAATTGTTCCTGTATATAATGAAGAAGAATCCTTGCCAGAGTTGGAGGCGTGGATTCGGCGTGTGTTAGAAGAAGAAAATCAATTTACTTATGAAATCGTCATGGTGGATGATGGCAGTACGGATACTTCTTGGAACGTAATTGAGCAGCTTTCTAGTAAAAATGCCAATGTGAAAGGCATCAAATTTCAGCGTAACTACGGAAAATCTGCGGCACTGAATACGGGTTTTGCAGCTTCTTCAGGTGATGTGGTGGTGACAATGGATGCGGATTTACAAGATAGCCCAGACGAATTGCCAGAACTGTTTCGCATGGTAAAAGAAGAAGGCTATGACATTGTTTCGGGTTGGAAAAAGAAGCGTTATGATCCATTGAGCAAGACCATTCCTTCCAAAATCTACAACTGGGTGACTCGTAAAGTAAGTGGTATTGACTTACATGACTTCAATTGTGGTTTGAAAGCCTATCGCTCCAACGTAGTGAAATCCATCGAAGTTTATGGTGAAATGCACCGCTATATTCCGCTGATTGCAAAATGGGCAGGCTTCAAGAAAATAGGGGAGAAGGTCGTGCAGCATCGAGCGCGAAAATATGGTGTGACCAAGTTTGGTGCGAAGCGCGTAGTGAGTGGTTTTTTGGACTTGCTTTCGGTTTTTTTCCTAGGAAGATTTGGCAAAAATCCAATGCACTTTTTTGGTGCATTAGGTTCACTTTGCATTTTTGTGGGCTTTGCTATTTTGATCTATTTGAGTATTGCCAAACTGGTTTATGAAGCCTACGGCATTGCTGATCGTCCATTGTTCTTTTTTGGTATTTTGGTTTTTATCATTGGCACACAATTATTCGTGACGGGCTTTTTGGCAGAACTGATTACGCGCAGTGCTGCAGATCGAAATCAGTATTTGATTGAAGAAAAAATTGGCATTTCGTGAAGCGCATTATTTTGATTACGCCAGCTTATCCTTTGCGAGGAGGATTGGCTTCTTTTGGAGAACGCTTAGCGACAGAGTTCCAGCAATTAGGGCATCAAGTAGAAATCTATACCTTCTCTTTGCAATATCCTGATTTCCTTTTTCCAGGCAAAACGCAGTACTCCGAAGATGCGCCGCCTCAACACTTAAATATCCAAGTTAAAATCAATTCCATCAATCCGCTGAACTGGTGGAAAGTAGGGAATGAAATCCGTCGTCAAGAAGTAGATTTAGTCATTTGCGCCTTCTGGTTGCCATTTATGGGACCTTGTTTGGGTACTATTTCAAGACAAATTCGCAAAAATAAAGCGACCCAAATCGTGGGTTTGGTTCACAACATCATTCCACACGAAAAGCGTTTCGGAGATCGTCCTTTTGCCAATTATTTCGTGCAAGCAAACGACGGATTTGTAGCACTCTCTCAATCCGTCGTAGAGGAATTGCATACTTTTGATGCGACAAAACCCGTCAAATGCGTGCCACATCCAATCTATGATAACTACGGTGAAATTTTACCCAAAAAGGAAGCAAAAGCGCATCTGAATTTAGACCAAAATCAATCTTATTTGTTGTTCTTTGGGTTCATTCGCGATTATAAAGGTTTGGACTTGCTGCTGGATGCGATGCAAGATGAACGGATTAGAACCTTGGGTATAAAATTGATTATAGCGGGAGAATTTTATGGCAATGAAGAAGCATATCAAGCGCAAATTAAGCGTTTGGGAGTTGGTGAACAATTGGAATTACGAACCCATTTCATCTCCAATGAAGAAGTGAAATATTACTTTTCGGCAGCGGATTTGTTGGTGCAGCCTTATCGTTCGGCTACGCAGAGTGGAATTTCGCAATTAGGCTATCATTTTGAAGTGCCAATGGTGGTCACCAAGGTTGGAGGGCTTCCCGAAATTGTGGAAGATGGAAAAGCGGGTTATGTAGTAGATGTAAATGCAGAGTCCGTTGCTAATGCTATTGTTGATTTCTATCAAAATAATCGAGAAACTAGCCTCAAAAAAGGAGTACAAGCAGCTAAAAAGCGTTTTTCTTGGAGCAATTTAGCAGACGCCTTTCTCAATCTTTAAAATACCTCAACCAACCGAGTCGTTAAAAAATTGCATCTATTTATATTGTTTTTTACCTTGTATGCAAACAATTGTAGGGTTAAAATTCGTTTGTAAAAAGAAAGCGACCTAAAAAGACTATTTTAAACGTTCCTACTCATGATCAGAATATATTTCTTATCCATAAGCATTTTATTCGTTTGTTCTTTGCAAGCACAGCGAACCATTAGCTTGAATAATCCTTCTTTCGAGGATTTTCCAAGGCACAGTCATACGCCAAGAGGTTGGTACGATTGTGGTTTTCCTGACGAATCGCCACCAGACATTCACCCAGAAATGTCGGGTGGACAGTTCAGCGTAGATCAAAATGCGCAGCACCAAAAGACATATCTGGGTATGGTGGTTCGCGACAATGAAACCTGGGAATCTGTTGCACAACGTTTAAATATACCTTTACAAAAAGGACAATGCTATGATTTTAGCATACATATTGCACGCTCGATGTTCTACAAGAGTCTGAGTAGAGTGACAAACGAAGAAGCGAACTATGCAACACCTTGTAAGTTAAGGATTTGGGGAGGAAATGGCTATTGTGATAGAGCACAATTATTAGCAGAAAGTGATAAAATTATCAATACTCGTTGGTTAAAGAGGAACTTTCGATTTAGGCCTGAGGCGGATTATTACTACATCCTGTTTGAAGTTTACTTTGAGACGCCAGTGCTTTTTCCTTACAATGGAAATATCTTGATAGATAATGCTTCGGACATCGTTCCAGTTTCCTGCGGCGATGAAATTCCAGAACCAGAAACATTACCTGAGCCAGAACCAATCGCAGAAGCGACGCCGACGCCTGAGAGAATAAATCAACGACCAAGACCGACACCTCCCCCTGTCAGGGATACAAGGAAACCAGAACCTCCAAAGGAAGAAAGAAAAAGAGTTCCAGAGGAATTTGAGACACCTCCCAAACCCGCACCGAAACCAGAGAAAACCATTGAAGGTTTGGAGCGAGATCGCCTGATTACTGGACAGAAAATTCGTTTGGATCGCTTATATTTTCAAGCAGATAAGGCTAATATTCAGACGTCTTCCTATAGTACTTTAGACGAGGTTTATGATTTCCTAAAGGAAAACGATGACGTCACCATCGAAGTAGGTGGACATACAAATGGCATCCCTGCACACGAATTTTGTGATAGCTTATCCAATATGCGCGCAAAAGCGGTAGCGCAGTATTTGGTGCGCAAAGGTATTAGATCAGAGCGCGTTCAATACAAAGGTTACGGAAAGCGCCAGTTGATTGCAAGTGATAAAACCTTAGCTGGTCGTAAGCGCAACCAACGCGTAGAGATTAAGATTTTGAGTATTGATGGGTAATTTTTTCATATTAAAAAATCTCCAGGATTTTCAAAAATTCTGGAGATTTCACGATCAATCAATTAGAATCAACTTCTGAACACCAAGCCGTTCTCCTTCTCTTTTAGCAACCAGAAAGTACAAACCCTTAGCCAGGTGACTCAAATTAGCTTGCTGATTCTCTATGTCTAAAATACCTCTTGTTCTACCTAGAGCATCTATGATTTCTAATTGAGTATCTGACTCCATCTTTGTCCAGTGAATTACATCTTGAGTAGGATTTGGAAAAATGTGAAAACTATTTTCTGTTGTTGAAGTAGCAACTGAACTAATCACCTCTTCAAAAACACCATCGCGACTGTTGCTGCCTTTGTAAGTGTCCCACCAAACGCGATCTGCGCTATAAGGCACTTCCAAATTATACGCACTCACAAAAATGGAATCGGGCATTGCTCCAAAATTTTGGCTATAAGTTAATAGAACTGCGTCCATTAAATTATCTCCATTCACATCACCAATGGCAGCCCCATTCATAAAAGCCCAACCTCTAGGGCGAATCGGAAAACCAGCAACTTGTCCACCACCATCCAATTCGTAGGCGTGTAAAAAACTTGTGCCAGTATTAGAATCATATAGATTACTTCCAAAAATGAGTTCAGGTTCTTCATCACCATCCACATCCGCAATGGAAATGATACCTTCCAAACCTCCATTTTTTACAATCGGGAAATCAGCTTGTAGATCGGCTTGCTCATTCCAACTGTATAACATGTCTTCGTTCTCGTCTCCACCAATTGGGCGACTCATAAAGATTTGCTTTTGTCCTTCTACATTTAGCAGACTCGGCGAAGAAAACGTCCAACTGTCAAAAGGGACAGGACGCGGCCAACCTTCCAAATAATTCCCTTCAAAATTTCTTGCGAAATATTCGGGCGCATCGCCATGTCCCGCAGCAATTATGTCCAAGCGATTGTCGTCATCTAAATCAGTCAGGATAGGAGATTGATAGCTGTGTTTCAAGCCTTCCACAGCTACTGGATAGCCTTCTAAAACATTGCCATCCAAATCGAAAACATACTGGCTTGCCGTGGAAAAAATGACGATTTCTTTTTCTCCATCTCCGTTTACATCGCCAATACTTGGCGTCACAGCTGGTGTTCGATCAAGCGTTTGCGGCCAATTTTCGCTGTATGATTTTCCTTCTATGGTCAGCAGATGCACCTTTCCAGTAGGTGCTTCTCGACTAGCGGCAACGATTTCTAAAATACCATCACCATCTACATCGCTTACTACGGGTGCGGACAATACCCAATTGTCATCAAAATTCAGCGGCCAACCTTTTAAATCCTCCCCCATTTCATCCACTAAATACAACCTCCCAGGATTCGGAACGCCGCCCGTTGCTAGTAGAATTTCAAACTGTCCGTCGCCATCCAAATCGGCAACTGTCGGTGGATAAATTGCTGTGCCAATTACCTCTTTTTCCCATAGTAATCCTTTGCTAGTATAAGCATACAATCTATTATTTGCTCCAAAAATAATTTCATCTCCACCATCGCCGTCCAAGTCAACGAGTGTTAGATTTCTAAAATTCTTGAAAGTGGAATTCGCGGGAAATGCTTTAGGAAAGCCTTCGAGTTGTTCAAAAGTAGAACGGCTTGCCACGGTACTTGGTAGCGTGGTTTCTTCTACTTGTATTGTTCCGTCTTCTAGTAAAAATGCTTGTTGAATTTGTGCAGCAAGTAAGACTGGCAATACAACAAATAGGTGTAGCAAAAATTTTCTCATGGTAATCGAATTTTGGTAATTATTTACCACAGTAGTTAAAGTAGTGTTTTCACATAGTTCACAGTAGTTTCTTCTAAATACGCAATATTGTGTGGTAAATAATTGCTGATGTTTAGGGCTTAAAGATAGTAATAGTCTTTTATAATGGGTTGTGTCACTATTGTTGCGTGTACAGCAAATTTCACCTTTGCAGAAGATGATAAATAATAAAAGCTGTGATCTTTGCTTTTTTCACTTCATGGCGGCATCGAGTCCATCCAATTCCAAAATAAATCACTTTAAGCAAGTGTAAAAGGCTTTTGGTTCAAGATTTAATTGCACGAAAATCCCTTGTAGAAAAATTAGGTTATACCGAGGAAGACAAACTGCTCATCATTCATGCAGATGATTTAGGCGTAACGCATTCTGAAAATGTGGCGAGTATCATGGCAATGCGCGTTGGTGCAGTGAATTCAGAAAGCGATTTATGGAGCTAAGGATAAGGAGTAGAAATTTTACTCTTCTTTAGCAAGTTTACAACCTTCTTCTGGCTCGTCATCTTTGGATTTTAATGTCCAACAATCCTTATAAATAGAGCAGTAGCACAATTCAAATTCTAGTAGAAAGTTCCACAAAACACCTTGATCGCCTTTAAAACGAGGAATTTGAACGCTGAACCAAGTTAATTCTTCTTCAGGAGATAGAATACCATTTGGAGGACGATACACGAAATTCATATTGCCACCAACATTTGCTGGTAAAACTGAGGTAATGATCTCTAGTATTTGACTATAATCTGCGACAATTGAGTCTTTTAAGCTAAGCTGAAGCTGATTGATTTTTGCAGGCCCAACTCCTTTGTTTTTGAAGGAATAAGTGATCTTACTTTCTTCTTCATTTACCATGTAATCAATATTGGATTCTAAGTAGGGCCAAACCGATGCCCTCTGCTGTTCTAACATCAATTGCTGTTCTTGATACATGATTTTTTGCTGCTCTCGCATGATGCTTGCCTCATAAATGGAAACGCCAAATGCACCAAAACTTACTAAGACGGCTAAAAGGGATAACCAAGTATTCATGTTATTTCGATTTTTTCGTTTTGTATCTGTCATGCTAATTCCACTTTATTTCATTCTAAAGCCAATCCCTTTCTCCAATACAACCAATGCTGAAATCCTGCTCTGGCAATCATAAATAACAACAAAGCTGCCCAAAGTCCATGGTTTTGAAAGTTAGGTTTTAGCACAAAATGTAAAATCAGATAAACTGCTAAAGCCAACAACATACTATTCCGCATGGCTTTAGAAGCCGTCAATCCAATATAAATACCATCCCAAATGTAGCAAGGCGTACTCAAAATAGGGAACAAAATGATCCAAAATAAGAATGGCAAAGCTGCATTGATGACATCTACTCGGTCAGTGAACAATTGGAGTAGTGGAGCTCCAAATCCTAAGTAAATTAAAGCATAGAGAGCTGCCAAAGCCATTCCCCAAACAAAAGATAGACGAATCGCTTTTTTCGTTTTTTGCTCGTTTTTTTGACCAAAATATTTACCTACCAAACTCTCTGCCGCATAAGCAAATCCATCCACGCCGTAAGACATCCAATTGATAAATTGCATCAAAATCACATTAGCAGCTAGGAGCAACTCTCCTGCCTCTGCGGACTGACTGTAAAAAAAAGAAAAAGCAAAGGTTAAACAAGCGGTTCTAATAAAAATATCACGATTGATAAGCAGAAAACCTTTAAGTTTTGACCAAACGATAACGGACTGATAATGAAACTGTTGCCAATATTTTCTGTATTTGATAGCAAAGAGAATAATTGCCAAAGTCAAGCCGACGTATTGTGCAATTACGGTACTCAATGCCACGCCTTTCACCTCCATTCCCCATTCTATGACGAAGAGAAAATTGAGCGCAATATTCACGGCATTGACGATCAAAGTGATGAGAAGCGGATAAATCGCATTTTGCATACCAAAGAACCAACCCATCAAAGCATATAAGCCTAAAGAAGCAGGAGCTGCCCAGATTCGAGTATAGAAATAATCTTGAATCAAAGGCAATTGATCTCCCGTGACGTTCATCAGCTGAAAAGACAGTTGTCCAATCGGATATTGCAGTAGTAAAATCAAACTGGCAATGACCAAAACGACCAAAAAGGCACGTCCAAGCGTCAGCATCACCTCCGAGGAATTCTTTTTGCCGTAGGCTTGCGCGGTGATGCCCGTTGTTCCCATACGCAAGAAGCCAAAATTCCAGTAGATGAAATTAAAAATCATTGCGCCCAAACCTACCGCACCGATGTGTAGTTCAGATAAACGTCCCATCAAAGCGGTATCTACAGTGCTCAGTAGCGGCACAGAAATATTGCTGATGATGTTGGGGATGGCGAGGCGTAAGATTTCTTTGTTCAAAGCTCAAATGTAGTTTGAAATGGTTTAAAAGTCGTTTGATGTAGTTCGATTTTGTTGGTTGAGTACATAAAACTATAAATGATTGGCAAACATCTATATTTTCAAGCAGATTCGTATGCATAACAAATCGCATAAGTACCTATAAATGCTTGCTGAAACCTCGATAAAATCACGGCGGTTTGACCACGTCTGCCTTAGGTTGATGCCGCCATGATTTGATAAAAGCAGAGAGCAGAGTTTTTGCTACTTCAAATCTTCTATCAAAGTGCAATTTGTTATACACACGCAGATTCCTTCAAATCAACAGCTTAACAAATCAACAATTCTTATGAGACCATTGCTCTTTTTTGCATTTCTATTTTTCCTGCAATTCAGTGCTGCACAAAAAACAATTTATTTCATTCCTGGTACAGGTGCAGATGGTCGTCTGTTTGAACGCATTCACATCGAACAATACGATACCGTTTGGTTGGAGTATTTAGTTCCTGAAAAAAAGGAAAATTTTTCGGACTATACTGATCGAATGGCAGAGCAAATTGATACTTCAGAAGCGTATTCCATTGTCGGTGTTTCCTTGGGTGGAATGATCGCTACGGAATTGGCAGAGCGTTTGAATCCAGAAGAAGTAATCGTGATTGCAGGTGCGAAACGCGCTTCAGAATTGCCGAATCATTACCATTTGTTTCGTTATTTACCACTGCATCGCGTCATGGGTGGACGCTCTATGATTTGGGGAACGAAGCTGATGCAGCCACTTTTTGAACCGATGGAAAAAGAACAGCAAGAAGTGTTTCGCGATATGATTAGCCAAAAATCGCCGCATTTTATTAAAAGTGCCGTGCGTTGGATGATTAATTGGGAACGCGAGGAGTATCAAGCAGATATTTATCACATTCACGGCGCAAAAGACCATACATTACCGATCAAAAATGTGGAAGCAGATTATGTCATTGAGGACGGCGGGCATATGATTACTTATGATCGGGCGAAGGAAATTTCTGCTTTGCTAAATGAGGTTATTCGGTGAGCAATTGAGCTAACTTTTTCTCGATCTTACGTTTGTAAGCTCTAGTGTATTTACCATTATATCCTACCATAACATCTACGATATTTCCGTTTTTATCAACGAATAAAAACTTAGGAGCGGTCTGGAGTGAGGGTAAATCATTATCTGAAATAACAATATTCATGTCCTCATATGGCAGAAGATTGAATTGGCATGCTTCTTCTGAATGAGAAAATTTGGAGTTAATGTTTGGTTTGTTGTACATATACAAATGAGCAAATTGTCCCTTATAATTTTCTTCCATTTCATTTAGCCACGGATGCAAATCTTGCATGGCTGAAATACATTTTCCACAGTACTCATTCCAATTTTCAATTACTATCACTCTGTTATCTAAATTTCCTTCGACTATTGCTTCTTTGCAATCAGATAAAGCTAAATCGGATATTGCCATCGTAAATAATTCGCTATTTTTTTCTTTTATAGCTCTACTAGAAATAGTGTGAGATAGCGGATACAAAAATGTGGCGTAGATGGTAATCACAGCAATGAGCGACACAGAATATATCGGAAGATATTTTCTATCAATACTTGCCAATATAACTCCTAAGGCATAACACGAAAATGCAATTAAAGGTGTAGAAAGTAAAAACAACTGAATAGAATGCCTTCCAATGAGAACAAAATGGGCAATAATGTAGAGTATCATTCCTGCACCACCGATTGGCACAATTTTTGAACGATCATTGAATTTTTTCTTGAAGAAGAAACCGGCTAATCCGATACCTACGAGGCAGATGAAGGTAGTAATTGAATTGCTGGTGTTTTGGCTCAACGTTAGTAATCCTATAAAAGGAACGGCTAGAATGGAGAAGATTATTAGGAAGTAAAGTTGCTTTTTTTGCTTCATCGTTATAGTTATCCAATTTACAAGTGAGGTTAAACTATATTTTCTACACTTAAAAAAATCCAAGCCATAATCTATAATCAATCTTAAAATAACTCATAGCAAAAGGAATGAAGATTCAGAGATGGTTATAAGATATAGAACCTTCAATCTTTAGGTATTAGCACAAAGCGATTACACTATGTAATCGCTTTGTATCGATTTAAAATTCTATCAAAATTACTATTGCAAGTTAGATATAGCAATCAAAATGTGCATTCCTAAGCACAAGTTTGAAGCTATAGAAATCCGAATCCACTTGTTGTTGAACATGAACCTTGTGTACAATTCGCATTTGTTGGAAAACAAGTCCAGCTACAATTACAGTCACCTCTTGATTCTATATCGCTATTCTCATCACTAGAAATTTTGTTTTTGGCTCTTGATGAGCTTATAAAGTCTAAATTTTCTTTATTATAGTCGGCAAGAGTAGCAAAAGTTAATATCTTTTCATCATATGTAAAAGCATTATCTACAAGAGGCAAATAGGTATCTATGAAAGAATTTGATAACCTTCTTTGTTCAGGAGTGTCTTCTCTAAAGAATGCAGATTTGAGTTCTGTTCTAATGTTAGCAATTAATTCTCTTTTCTCCTGAGAAATGTCTTGCTTCAGTGCTTGCGACAATTTGTCTTGCCATAGGCTGAGGCGTGTATCAGAATCCATATTTTTTCATATGTCTAGAATTTCGCCTCTAGTTTGGGTACTAGCAAACGTATCCCTCGGATTATTGACTGCTTTATCATTACAAGAAATAATGAAAAGCGGATAAGATGAATATTGAGAAAATTTGTTTAAACATTTCATTTATTTTCTAGAAGACCTACTCTTTTCAAGGTTTTCGGCAATCCCTTAAAAAATCTCAAATGCGCACTTAAAAACTTTTCACTACAAAAATGTAGCAAAAACAACACGCGTTTCGGTCAAAAAAAACCATTCAAAATCTCCTAAAACTGTGCAGCCAGAAGAAAAAATATAAATCTTATCTCATCTCTTATTCTTCTTACAGAAAGCATCATGAACTATTTTCTGTTCCTACTCCATAAAGCAGACCTGCAGGGAGCTTGATATTCCACACTTTCAGTTTGCGCCTAAAAGTGCTGTAACTGATTCTAAACTCTGCTGCTATTTCTTGACGTGTTTTTGCCTTTGTGGTTGCTGTCTCGTGCTTTTTCAACATTGTCTTTGAATGTGAGTATTAATAAATATAATTCTCATCTGCTGAGATATTTACCTCACGCCTTATTGAATTGCTAGACTTAAAAAGTAAAAGTACTGCTTTGAGTGTTGCCTTAGTCGAAAATATAAACTAAAAATAGCTATTCTTTAGCTCTTTGGCAATCTTTATGTCTTGTGTGTTTTCTAAACAGTAGAAATCAACTGCATTTTGAGAAAATTGCCAAAACCCCTAATTTTTAACGTAAAACACGCTTTTCTATTTTCTCGCATATCGTTTTCAATTCGATTTAGTTTTAGAGTATTAAAACATCGTTCAAATTTTTAAAACGCTTAAATTGAAAAAATAGACTCAACAAATTTTCAAAATACGCCAATAACAATAGGTTTTCAACATCTTAACATAAAATCAATTTATTATCCTTATCTTCGCAGTTCATCGTTGAATTGGTAAAATGAAGGGAAACACGTTCTTGTATTTTTATGGATTGCCTACTTCTAAATCTCTTGGATTTGTTTGCCTGATACTTTCCCTCCTCAATTAGATATTATTTCATCCAGTAAAGCAAGCATTAACCTACGCACCAATTTTGTAGCTCAAATATTATTATTTGAGTGATGCGTGCGTCTAATTTGCTCCGACAAAAATGTCCGAGCTACGTTTGTTTTTACTTAAAATTAAAATATGGGTCGATCACAAGAGTCATTCAGCAAAAAGGAAAAAGAGAAAAAACGCAGAAAAAAGAAGCAAGAGAAACAAGAGCGTAGAGAACAACGCAAAGCCGAGCGGGAAGAAAGAGGCAAAGTTGCTTTTGAAGATATGCTTTCTTACGTAGATGAAAACGGAAATTTAACTTCTACACCACCGGATCCTTCTAAGAAAAAGAAAATAAAAGCGGAGGATATCGTTTTAGGAATTCCTTCCAAAACAGCAGAGAACTTTGACCCAATTCGTAAGGGAAAGGTCAAGTTCTTCAATTCAGAAAAAGGTTACGGTTTCATTGTAGATCACGCAAATCAAGAAAGTATATTCGTTCATATCAAAAATCTCTCCGCCGAATTGCAGCAGGGGGATAAAGTGACTTTTGAGATTGAGATGGGACACAAAGGACCGAATGCGGTGAATGTGCAATTGGTAAAATAAGAGGTTCATAATTATAAGGGGTTATGTTTTTTATCTATACGAGATGCAACTTGTCAATGGAATTTTAAGAAATGAATATACCAAACAAAAATAGCTCATTTCCCCTTCTCAACTATGATCGACTTTGTTTTCTGAAGAATATCATCAAAAATCCGAACATTACAGTAGGCGATTATACCTATTATGATGATTTTGAAAACGTAGAGAACTTTGAGAAAAACGTAAAGTATCTGTTCGATTTCACAGGCGACAAACTAAGGATTGGGAAGTTTTGTATGATTGCATCAGATGTTACTTTCATTATGAATGGGGCAAACCATTTGAGCGATGCGATCACTTCTTATCCTTTTGCCATTTTCGGAGCAGATTGGTCAGATGCAATGGAAGGCAAGAGCTATCCTAACAAAGGAGATACTGTAGTGGGCAATGATGTTTGGATGGGTTATGATGCAACGATTATGCCAGGCGTAACGATAGGAGATGGCGCAATTGTTGCGACAAAGGCAGTAGTTACCAAAGATGTAGAGCCGTATTCCATTGTTGGTGGAAATCCCGCACAACTCATTCGAAGGCGATTTTCGGAGCAGGAAATTGAGCGATTATTAGAACTAAAATGGTGGGATTGGTCAATTGAGAAAATTACTCAGAACGTTCAAAATCTGACAGGAAACACAATCAAAACATTAGGATAAATCCACCAAAAACTTCCCCAAAGTGCATCTCTAGTACGATTATAAAATTTAATTGTATTGGTATGAGCAAAATCCTCTCTACAGCAGTAGCGGTCTTCCTGATTTTTACGGCTTACAGTCAGCAGCAAAATTCTACTAAAATTGTAATGGATTCCATCACGGCGAATCTAGAACGACTCTTCATGGAAGATCAACTATTCCGACAATTGTATTTGGATGCGGAAAGAAAGTTTGGGAAAGATTCAGAAGAAATGGAATATTTTTGGCAAGTGGTGGAAGAACAAGATCATCGAATCGAAAACGAATTGATTAAAATACTAGATCAATACGGTTGGCTCGGCATTTCTGATGTTGGGAGAAGAGGCAATACTGCGATTTGGGCGATTATTCAACACAGTCCTGTAGAACTCAAGCAGAAATACGCGCCTTTGATGAAAGCATCAATACTAAAAAAAGAGTCACAACCCCGTCATTATGCACGCTTGATAGATCGAATGCTCATCAATCAAGGTCAACCACAAATCTATGGTACTCAAACGACTAGAGATGAAGGAGGTAATCTTGTTTTTTATGAAATCGACGCACCAGAAAAAGTGAATGAGAGAAGGAGAGCCATTGGACTCTCTGTAACTATCGGGGCATTTGCCAAGCAAAATGGAATAGAATGGAATATTGAATAGAATCTTTGCGTTTCTTCTTCATCATGAAACAATACGGATTACTTTTATTGCTCTATTTCTTCTCTTTAAATCTTAACAGCCAAGCTGATAGCTCAGGCCTTCAAAACGATATTTTCCTGCATCCCGCAGATGGATTTACGGCTTACACGCTTGGAAAAAATGAGCTAATCTATAACCAATCCCCCTTCACTTTGCCAATTCCAAGTTGGGCGTGGTGGGGTATCACCGATCGTCTGACCGCAGAAATTGATCTACTGCCCTTGATCGGCGGTTTGTTTCAAGAGCCACATTTACCTGTTCCTAGTTTCAACTTTCGATATCGAATTACCGACCAAAATGAATGGAGACCAATCATCGCTTTTGAGACAATGTATCAGCATCTTTGGCGAACGCAAAACCAAGCGGATCAAGAAAATTTGCGTGTGGAGCGACAAGGCGGAAACAGTTGGTATAATCACTTCAATTTCAGTTGGTACAACCAAAAAAAGCTGCATTTCTATTTGTCCGTTGGCTTAACTTATACCGAAAATCTCCTGATTGAAAACAAAGATTCCTTTAACTTCCAGAGTGCGTTTTTCGACAAAACCATCAATCCAGATTTGTCCTTGAGCCTGGATTGGAGAACTGCTCCTTGGCTTTCGATGCACGCCACCACTTCCTACGGAACAACTTTCACCTACTTGGATAATATTCCTAGAAAGTATCAGTTTTCCTACGGTTTTCGCATTGCTCCTTTTTATAAATCTAGGAAAGGATTCTTTAAGAACTTCCGAGCGGAGCTAATTGGATTTTATATGTATCTACCTGACGCTCAATCATCTATTCAATCTATTGTTCCAATCTTTCCTTATTTCTATTGGCAGTGGACTCCGAAAAAGAGCAGGAAATAATATATAGCATAAATCTCTGCGGACTTCTTGCCAAAACTACTCATAGGCTCCTCTCACTATCTCCAAAATTTCAAAAATCTGTCCTGCAGTACCATCTATTTGTCTTCTAATCCAAAAACCTGGCGCTGTATTTGCTACATACCAATCTTCGCCTAATTTTTCTTTAGAATCTGCGAAGGAGCGGAAGGAATCCTGCAACAATGTTCCCGCTATTCTATCATCTTTCATGGCAGCTTGGTAGTCTTTGGTCACTTGCTCTACCATGCTTGCGTTTTCTTGCAAATAGCGATAACTCTCGAAGTACAATTGTGATTCTTTTTTAAGATGCTGATCGTAGGCATATTTCCCTAATTGCTTGAATACACCATCTTTTTCCAAACTGTATTCAATTACTGTTTTCACCTTTTCCCAAAAAGCAGGATTGTAATAGCCAAAACTGTTGTCAGAGAAGTAATGCAGTTCATCGGTATGTGGTCCAGAAAGGAAAATTTTTTCACCAATAGCTTTTTCCAAAATCACGATGGATGCCATATTTTTTAAAATACCATAATTGTAGCGTAAGCCTTCTTCAATGTAGGTATGGTTACTTTCAAGGAAGGCGTATTCATTTTGGGTAGCACTAGCATCCCAAACACGGAAGGCTTCTTGCATTTTGTAGTTGAGAATGGTACTGCTAGCTTGGTCGCCAATGAGTAGGGTTGGACTGCAAGCAAAGAGGAATGAAAAAGTGCCAAGTAGAAATAGAATTTTAGCTTTCATGCTATTTTTTTTGTTTGAATGATACGGAAAGCTACAAAAAAGATGAGAATCATCAGTATGTTATGGTGAACCATTCAGTTTTTTGAATTCAGAAAATCAAAATTTGTAATGTTCACAGTAAGTTATGAAATCATAGTGGAAGGCAAATAGAATCTAAAAACTTTAGTCTAAAAGCGTCAGTAGAGCATCCACAGAAGCTAGTAGTTCTTGTTCTTTTACCTCCACTTTTGTCACCACTTGTAGTCCATTATTCAATGTAAACAATAAAGTCGCAATGGCTTTTAGATCTTTGTCTTTCGCGATCTGCCCTTTTTCGACTCCTGCTTGCAAATAGTCAAAGAATATTTTCTCAAAATCTACTCGGTTTTGCTCAACCAAGGCTTTGATGTGACTATTCTCTGGCAATAATTCGGCAGCTGCATTTACTACAAAACAGCCTTTGCGTTTTTTATTCGCACTAGATTGTACAATTGTCTTTTTGAACATCGCTCTTATGCCTTCTTTCACATTTTCTTTTGATTCCAAAAACTGCCAAATGAATCGCTTATTCGTAGAATGATAGTGCTCAATGGTTTTTAAAAAAAGCTGTTCCTTATCGCCATATGTATCATATAGACTTGATCTATTGATGCCAAGCTGTTCCTTCAAGTCGCTGATGGAAGTAGCATGATAGCCTTTCTCCCAGAAAAGGTGCATCGCTTTTTCTAGCACTTCTCGTTCATCAAATAATTTGACTCGTGGCATAAGTTGAAATTTGAGATATAAAGTCTTTTGGAGTGTAAAAAGTTGTGGGCTTCACTTTCGAGTGAAACCCACAACTAATAAAATTAATGTTCTGGAACATTCATTCCAATTGTCAGCAAAAAAATATTAGCTCAGCAAGGGATTAATATTGATTCCGCCATCAATATTGTACTCTCCACCTGTGATAAACGCAGCTTTATCAGAAGCTAGAAAGGCAACCAATTCTGCAATGTCCTCAGGTTGTCCGAAACGCTTGAGTGGAATACGGTTTTGCATGGCAGCAGCAAATCCATTTAGTTGCTCTTCGGGCATTCCTGTTTTTCCAAAAATTGGCGTAGAAACGGGTCCTGGGTTCACGGCATTCACGCGAATTTTTCTAGCTGCCAGTTCCGTTGCTGCAGTACGCGTGTAAGAATTCATGGCTGCTTTGGAAGCAGCATAAATCGCAGTGTTCGGCATTCCTGTGTAGGCATTGATCGAAGAAAGATTGATGATAGAAGCACCGTCATTCAAGATCGGTAAGAATTTTTCGATGGTGAAAACTGCACCTTTGAAGTTGATGCCCATTTGGTTATCGAACATAGCTTCGGTGATTTGACCAACGGGCGCAGGGGCGAAAATACCTGCATTGACGAAGAGAATATCTACTTTTCCAAATTCGCTTTTTACCTGCCCTGCTAAAGCATCAAGGGCTGATAAGTTCAATACATCTGCAACGATACCTTTTACGCCCAATTCTGTTGCTGCAGTTTGCACTTTTTCTGCCGAGCGTCCCGTAATGACGACCGTTGCGCCATCCGCTTTCAATTTTTGTGCCGAGGCATATCCAATTCCACTATTTCCACCTGTGACTACTGCGATTTTTCCTTTTAAATGACTCATGATTTCTTATAAATTTTAGATTTTTAAAATATTGGAACAAATGTTCCGAATCAAAATGAATTATAAAAGAACGCGCGTTCCAAATAAAAGTTGGGTATGCTGGAAATATTTTTTGCAAACTACTGCCTGAATTGGAGATTTTGAGCGAACAAGAGGTGACGCAACTTAAATATTAGAGCGAACCATTAACTTTGCTGGATGACGATTGAATATCAACTACAGGAAGAAGATTTTTTAGCTTTCCAACTTTTCACTGCTTCTCAATCTCGAAGCATACAGCAAAAGAAGCGAAAAGGACAACTTTTCATCACCATTGGATCATTGGTTCTTGCGAGCTATTTTTATGCCAATAAGAATCTTCCTTTGACAATTTACTTTGTCTTATTCGCTGTAGTCACTTTAATTTTTTACCCTCAATATTTTAAATGGCGTTACAAAAGACACTATGAACGTTATATCCGAGAACACTATGCTAAGCGGTTTGGAGAAACCGCCACATTAGAATTTAAATCTGATGTTATTTATTCGAAGGACAGAATTGGAGAAGGTACAATCAAGTTATCGGAAATTGAAAAGGTGGAGGAAACTGCTGGATATTTCTTTCTCAAAATTTCTAGCGGCTTCACTTTAATTCTGCCAAAAACTACAATGAAAGACATTACGAATTTTAAAATTAAACTCACAGAGTTGGGGTTATCAGTCAATAATTTCACTAATTGGCATTGGTAAGTGGATACAGAAACTCATAAGTATTATAAATGATTGAAATCAACATAAACCATTATTATTGTCTCTTGTTGAGTCTGTGTTTTTCAGCTAGAAAAATTAACCTAATATGGTTCAGAAAGAGTACATTTTCCGCTTTCTACGTGATCTGCGCAATAACAACTCCAAAGACTGGATGGACGAAAACAGAGACCGTTACCATACTGCAAAAGAGCGTTGGCTGGAAGAGATTGAGCATTTTTTGAGCGTTTTGGGTAAACATCATGAACCTTTTTCTAAAATCAAGCCTAAGTCCACAATTTCCAGGATCAACAATAATCGTCGTTTTCAGCCTGATCGTCCGATTTACAAAGACTACTTCACTTTTGATTTATCCGAAAATAACATCAGCATTTTGCATTTATCCGTTGGTCCAGGCAGCTCTTTCATTGGCGCAGGCATGCACCGCCCTGAATCGGAACAGTTGAAGAAGTTTCACCAGGCGATAGATTATGATGGAGAAAAGTTCAAAGAAATCTTAGAGGAACAAAAACTAAAAGCCTTCTTCGGCGACTTGAGTACCTCCGAGCGCGATTTAAAAACTGCGCCCAAAAGTTACAGCAAAGAGCACCCACACATCGAGATTTTGCGTCGAAAATCTATCACGCTGATGCGCGATTTGACCGAAGAGGAAATTTGTGCGGACGACTTCCCGAAATTAGTGGAAGAGACGTATTTAATGCTGCGTCCTTTTCATAATTACATTGTACAGGCGATTAATTTTGAAGAATAGTGCTCAAAAATTCAGCTCGCCCTGCCGATACAATTCCACGATCTGTGTTTTATAAATATAATCATATTTCGCTTGAAGGGCTTGAATTACAGCAGTTTGTCTTTGGTTGCGAGTCGTAAAATAGTCCAGAGAATTGGTAACCCCCAACTGATATTCTCTCTCCTTGCTTTTCAGCAAGCGTTCCATTACAGCAAGATTTTCTTCTGCGCTTTCTAGTATTTCCCAAGCGGCTTTGACGTTAATTAAAGCCTGCTCGACTTGATAATTGAGTTGCTGTTTGGTGTTGTCGTAATTCAGTTTTGTGCGCAACAAATTGACCTGCGAACGCTGAATATTCAGGTGATTTCTGCCTTGATTAAAAATGGGGACAGAAATGAAAACACCGAGTCCTTGTCCAAAATTTCCATTCAATTGGCTAAAGTAAGGATCACTTTCTCGAATAGCCCGTTCGTTCTCAAATTCTAAAGTCACAGATTCTCCATTTAAGATGGCTTGTTGTGTAGAAACACCAGACTCAAAGCCAATCGTCCTAGTGGCTACGGTGGAGTAAAAAGTATTGACATCTCCGAATAATCCGATGGTTGGGAACAGCGCACCTCGCGTAGCTTTGATGTCATATTCTGCCGCTTTCAGATTGGCATTTTGGGCTAAAAGGCTTGGATATTTTTGCTGCACTTGTTGATAGACCTGCGCTTCCGTGAACGTAGCTGGTAGGACTTCTTCAAACGCCGTTTTTTCAATCTGGATTTGCTGATTGGGCGGCAAAAACAATACATTTCGCAAATTCGCATAAGCCAATTCTACCTGATATTTCGTCTGTACAACCAACTGTTTATTTTGACTCAACTGTGCTTCCACTTCCAGTCGCTGTGTCGGCGAACTCGTCCCAGCTGCTACTTGCTTCTGCAAATTCTTCAACTGCTCCTGCAAATCTTTTTGATTCAATCGTACTTGTTCCAATTGATCTTCTGCCAATAAAGTCGCCAAATAGTTGGCTAATACATCTAATTTCAACTGATTAATCGCCTCTTTTTGTGACCATTCTGCACTTTCTAGCAAAAACTCACTTTGCTTGATGCCATTGTTCACTTGTCCTCCAGAAAAAAGACCGACATTACTATTCAATCGAATACTATTGAATCCAATCCGCTGATTATCAAAGGAATTGGTAGTTGGATCAATGGTTCGTCCAAATTGAAATCCGAAATTAGAAGAAGCTCCCAATTCAGGCAACCGCTGATTTTTCTGCCCTTTCAAATCCAATGCAGCCAATTCCTTATCCAAATTTGCTTGTGAAATATCGGGCGCATTTTGTACCGCATAATCAATGCACTTTTCTAATGACCAGACATCTTGTGCTAATAGAAAATCTACTTGGATAAAGAAGAAAAAGATAAATACTATATATTTAATACGCAACATCTCATTTTTACTTTTCAGTTCAACAAATCAACAAAAAGCAACCGCCATCTCTCGTCCAGCGAAGCAACCGTCCATCGTCCAGCGAAGTGACCGTCTCCCGTCCACCGTCTAAACACTCTGCAACTGACTCCCATTCACCACCACTCGATCATTACGAATAAATCCATCCTCCAATTCCACGACGCGCGTTCCATAAGTCGCATTTTTCTCCGAATGCGTCACTTGAATAATCGTCACGCCATCTCTGTGTAATTCTTGGAATAATTTCATGATCTCCTCACCTTGTTTGCTATGCAAATTCCCAGTTGGTTCATCCGCCACAAGCAACTTTGGTTTACTCACCACCGCCCGTGCTACACCAACCAATTGTTGCTGCCCACCGCTCAACTGCTCTGGAAATAAATCCTTCTTTGCCACAATATTAAAGCGATCCAAAATATCTGCAACGATACTTTTACGCTCTTTCGACTTAACACCACGGTAGAGTAGGGGCGTCTCAATATTTTCATAAACCGTTAGATCATCAATCAAATGATACGCCTGAAAAACAAAACCCATATAATGCTTATGTAAATCTTGGCGACGTTTTTCTTTGAATTTGTGTACAGGTTCACCCAAAAATTCATACTCACCATTGGATGCTTCATCCAACATTCCAATGATGTTCAGCAATGTCGTTTTTCCAGCACCACTCGGTCCCATCAAAGTGACAAATTCACCTTCTTCAATATCCAAGTTGATGTCTTTCAACACCCAACTTTTCTGTAAACCTTTGCGGTAGTAGCGTTCTATATTTCTTAGTTGTATCATGTGATGATTATTTTATTTGTAGAATTCAGACTTTCCCATTTCTGACAGCTAAGGAGTATTTGACAATGAAATGGTCTATCTTCTGACTTTTATACATCTTCCAAAGTCATGCCAAAATATTAAATCAATTGATTATCAATAATTTATCTTTGATTTAATAATATTTCCCTTCCAAAAACGTCCCAATCTTATACAACAAACTGTTCAAAAATGGACAGTTGATAAAAATACAATCTCCGAACGGGAACTATTCTACCATTTTCTGACTTCTTTACTGGAACAGAAATTTCCAAAATGCCGTATTTTTGCACGTCCTACTCACAATAAAACGGTTTATTAAAGTTGCAACTGTCAAAAAAATAGATCAACAGTTCAACAAACCCGCCTGACTGCGCGAGCGGGCAGGTTAACAACATTTAAAAATGACTTTAGAACACAATCAGTACGTTATGAATGAAGGAATCAACCCAATTTTCATGGCGGAAAAGTATGGCTGTCCATTGTACATCTACGACAGCGCAATGATGAAGAGACAATACGATCGCATGGTGAATGCCTTCAATGTGAAAAAACTAAAGATTAGCTATGCGTGTAAGGCAAACACCAATCTGACGATACTAAAGTTATTTAAACAGTGGGGGGCGGGACTAGATACCGTTTCCATTCAAGAAGTGAAGCTAGGACTAAAAGCTGGTTTTAAGGCAAATGAAATTATGTTCACGCCAAATTGCGTTTCTTTAGAAGAAATTGAAGAAGCTGTCGAGCTAGGCGTAAATATGAACATTGATAATATCTCTATTTTAGAGCAATTTGGACATCATCATCCCAACGTTCCGATTTGTATTCGTATCAATCCACACATCATGGCGGGCGGAAATTCCAAAATTTCTGTTGGTCATATTGATTCTAAATTCGGCATTTCTATTCACCAACTGCCGCACGTCTTGAAAGTCATTGAGACAACTGGACTGACCGTAGAAGGCTTGCATATGCACACGGGAAGCGACATTTTGGACGCAGAAGTCTTCCTTCACGCCGCAGAAATCTTGCTCAATACCGCACAAAACTTCAAAGAACTTCGCTACATAGATTTTGGCAGCGGTTTCAAAGTGCCTTACAAAGAAGGGGGCATCGCCACGGATATTGAAGATTTTGGCATGCGTATTTCTGAACGCTTCAACGAATTTTGCAAAGAATATGGTCGCGACATCACTTTAATGTTTGAGCCAGGCAAGTTTTTAGTCAGTGAATCAGGTGTCTTTTTAGTGCGCGTCAATGTCGTAAAACCAACGCCTTCTACCCTTTTTGCAGGTGTAGATTCAGGTTTAAATCATTTGATTCGCCCAATGTTCTACGATGCACACCACGAAATCGTCAACATCTCCAATCCATCCGGAAGACCGCGAATCTATACGATTGTTGGCTACATTTGTGAGACGGATACTTTTGGCATCAATCGAAAAATTGCAGAAGTACGCGAAGGCGATGTGCTTGCCATGAAAAATGCGGGCGCGTACTGTATGTCGATGGCATCCAATTATAATTCGCGCTTCCGACCAGCCGAAATTTTGCTGCACGAAGGCAAGGATTATTTGATTCGCCGACGCGAGACCATGGAGGATTTATTGAGGAATCAGGTAGAGGCGGAGGTGTTTGTTGAAGAGCAAGAAATGGTCTTGGCGGAGTAGATATTGAATTTGCTAATCGTAAGTCACTAAATAGTAGTATCCTGCTTTCATTTACAAAGACTTATGATTGGCATAGTTCCTTAAGTTGGCTTACCTTTGAAATATGAAACGCTTACCAACAGGCAGACAGAATTTCAAGCAAATTATAGAAGAAGATTTGCTTTATGTAGATAAAACTCGTCAAATGTACGAGTTAATCGACAATGGAAGCCTCTACTTTCTTTCCCGTCCTCGCCGCTTTGGTAAGTCATTGCTGCTCTCGAAGTTTCAGTATCTTTTTGGTGGGAACAGAGATTTATTCGAAGGATTGTACATTGAAGAGCATACAGATTACGACTTTGAGACTTATCCTGTTTTGCATTTTAATTTTTCTTCTTTTGGGTATAAAGTGGAAAACTTAGAGGAAATATTAAGCATAGAAATAGAGAATTATGCTGGAGATTTTGGAATAGAGACAAACAAAGTTTCTTTAGGAAAAAGACTCTACAGTTTGGTAGAAGGTATATCAAAAAAAGAGAAAACAGTCGTATTACTAATAGACGAATATGATAAACCTATCACAGACTTTCTTACAGAAATAGCAAAAGCTAAAAAAAATCAAAGCGTACTCAAAGACTTCTTCTCACCATTGAAAGATTTGGATGCACAAGGTCATCTTCGTTTTTTATTCATCACAGGGGTCTCCAAATTCAGTAAAGTTAGCCTCTTTTCAGATTTGAATAATCTGACGGACTTGACGCTGCATCCATATAGCGATGATTTGTTAGGCATCACTCAGGAAGAGTTATTAAATTATTTTCCTAAACATATTGAGGAGTTAGCAAAGGAGTATCAGTTTCCAGTGGAAGAAATACTGGAAGATGTTAAGAAGTGGTATAATGGCTATGCCTACAATCCGAATATTCCTTTGTACAATCCTTTTTCACTACTCAATCTCTTTCAAGCAAATCGCTTTAGTAATTTTTGGTTTGCTACGGGCACGCCTACTTTCCTAGTAGAAACCATTCGTAATGAGGGAATTACACCCCGTGAATTTGAAAATAAAGAAGTGACAGAAACTTTCTTTGATAAATTTTCGCTATCCACCTTGGACATTACAGGATTATTGTTCCAAACAGGCTATCTAACAATTAGGTCTATTATACAGAAGCGTATTAGTCGCCGCTACTTTTTGGGCTATCCAAACGAAGAAGTGCGCCAATCCATGATGCACAATCTAATGGAAGCCTTTACCTATAAAAATCCATCTACAGTAAGCAATGCACTCGTCAAAATGGAGCGTGGGTTGGAAGATGGAAAAATGGAACTTTTTGTAGAACAATTGGAAGTTTTACTTTCGGATATTTCTTATCACTTATTGCCTAAAAAGAAAAACGATAAGCGTAGTGAGTTTGAAGTTTGGGAAGGTTATTTTCATACCGTCATTTATTTAGTAACTACTTTTATGGGGTTGTATGTCCAATCGGAAATCACCAAACACAAAGGTAGACTAGACTTATTGGTAGAAACAGAAGACTACCTTTATTTAATGGAATTCAAATTAGATGAACCGATAGAAAATGCAATTACTCAAATTAAAAACCGTGAATACGCTGCTGCTTACAAAAATGCCAGTAAACCTGTTTATCTAGTTGGAATTAGTTTCTCCAAAACTGAACGTAATGTAGAGGCTTGGGACGTGGAACTTTGGGAGCAGTAATAAAACAAAGACGAAGCACATCATCATATGGCAAACACAACAATCTGGACAGGCTCAAAAAACTATCTCTGCGATGACGAATTAGCACAAGCCTTTCACATGGCACGCGTGCTAGGAATGCCGCTTTTAATAGAAGGCGAACCAGGCACTGGTAAAACAGAATTACCGCTTCAATTTGCTAAGGATTTGGACTTGGAGTTGTTTGTCTATCCAGTTGGTTCAAAAAGTACCGTTGATCAATTCGTTGCCAAATTCGATCATGTCAAATATTTACGCGACTCGCAAATTGAAGTTTTGAATGCGCAAAGAGAAGAAAAAGGCTTGGATAAAAAATTAAGTACCGCTGGCAGAAGCACCGAGAATTTAGATGATTATGTGTTGCTTGGACCTGCTGCCAAAGCTTACTCTACCCTCAATTCAGTACTCTTGATTGATGAAATTGATAAAGCCCCTCGTGAATTTCCTAATGATTTGCTCTATGCGTTGAGTCATCGGAAATTTGTGCTGCCTGAGTCTGGAAAGGTGATTGAAGTGAGTGAAGAAGAGATGCCCGCCATTGTCATTACCAGTAATCGAGAACAGGAACTCCCAACTGCTTTCAAAGGGCGTTGCATTTATCATTACATCAATTTTCCCGATGCAGATATGATGCGCACCATTGTTGAGAAACATTTTCCAGTCATTGATGAGGAAATCGTCAACAAAGCGATTGATCTGTTCTATCAATTTCGGGGCATGGGACTAGAGCGTGCGCCTTCGACTCGTGAATTGTTGAATTGGTTAAAATACCTGAATAGCATCCAAAAAAATCGAGCGATTGAACAATTATTGAGTGTAGATGGTATTGGTATTTTGCTCAAAACGAAAGAAGATATTGAACGAGCAAGGCAAAAATTGGAGTATTTGGCTAGGAATAATTAAGAAGACAGCTAGAACCGAGAATCGAGATATTTAGACAACGTCACTTATAAAATATTCAATCATGAAAGTTCACCCTCTGTCCTTCATTTTTTTGCTTTTTGTCTTGCCACTATTTGCACAACCCCAACTAAGTCCAATTGAGCAAGCTAATCGCATTGCACAAAAGACCTTTGAAGACCAAAACTTTCCAGGTATGGCAGTTGCGGTTTGGAAAGATGGTCAACTCTTGATGAGCAAAGGCTACGGATTTGCCAATATTAAACAAAAAGAAGCTGTTAACCCTGCTCAATCAAAATTTCGAATAGGTAGTGTTTCCAAGCCCCTTACTGCTGCTGCTCTAGCTAAATTGTACGAAAATGATAAAATTGATCTGGATACGCCAATTCAAACTTATGTACCTGACTTTCCTAAGAAAAAATGGGACATTAATCTTCGTCAGTTAGCAGGTCACCTAGCTGGTGTTCGACATTACAAAGGAGTGGAATTCATGAGTAAGAAATATTATCCAACGGTATCCGAGGGACTGGAAATTTTCAAAGATGATCCATTACTCCATGAGCCTTCTAGTAAATATAGCTACAGCAGCTATGGTTGGAATTTGATTAGTGCAGCTATTGAAAATGCAGCAGAGCAAGATTTTTTAGAGTTTATGGAAGAGGCTGTCTTTGAGTCTTTAGAAATGAACAATACTCAAGCGGAGCATTCTAATCAGGAAATCGAAAACTTGGTTACTTTTTATGTTAGAACACTTAGCAAAAATATTCGTGCACCTAAAGTGGACAATAGTTATAAGTGGGCAGGTGGCGGTTTCATTTCTACAGCAGAAGACGTTATTAAGTTTGGAGTGGCGCACCTATCAGAAGATTATCTTCAAGCCGAAACTTTAGAGGAGTGGACAACAACGCAATATACCAAAGATGGAAAAGCAACTAATTACGGCATTGGCTGGCGATCTGGTAAAGACAAAAAAGATCGCGCTTGGTATGGACATAGCGGCGGTTCAGTTGGTGGTACGAGTATGCTATTGATTTACCCGAAAGAGAAAATCGTGGTGGTAACTTTGGTCAATTTGAGTTCGGCGAAAATGGGAAATTTGGCGTTTCGAGTGGCGAATCAATTTTTTGAAAAAGCAGATTAAAGTAGTGCTTTTGATAAGTTCTCTAATATCTCGTATCTTTGAACAATGGACAAAACAACATACATCGCCAATCCAATCTATGACGTTGTCTTTCGCTATATGATGGAAGACAATAAGGTGGCGAAGTTGTTTCTGTCTGCATTGATTGGTGAGCCGATTGAAAAATTAGTTTTTAGTCCAAATTCTCGTACAACCAAGGTCGGTGATGGTGAAGTAAGTATTACAGTTATTCGTATGGATTTCAGTGCCAAAATCAAGCAGGAAGATGGTACTGAAAAAGTGATTATCATTGAATTGCAGAAAGCCAAATTTTATCATCAAACGATGCGTTTTCGTCGCTATTTGGGCAAACAATATCAAAATCCTGAAAATGTAAAAGAAAGACAAGAAGAAGACGAGAAAGAAGAAGCATTACCAATCTATCCAATTTATATCTTAGGACAATCATTTACCGAGGATCGTATTCCCGTTATAAAAGTGCAGCGAGAATATATTGACCTAGCGACGAGTGCACCAATCGAGGAAAAACATCCATTCATTGAAGCGTTAACACACGACGCAATTGTTGTGCAAATTCCTTTTCTGAAAGGAAGTCGTCGCAATGTGCTGGAGAAATTCTTGAGCATTTTCGATCAATCACAGCGCATAGATGAAAAGGGACACATTCTTGAATTAGAGAAAGAAGACTATCCCAAGAAATATCATTCTGTAATTAGACGTCTAAATCAAGCCTTACAAACACCTGATATAGAAGAAGATATGATCGTAGAGGACGAGGTGGTTGAAGAATTTCATAGGAAAGATGAGATGATTGCTATTGCGCGGAAAAAAGCTAGAGAAGCGACGCAACGCGAAGAACAAGCTAAACAGCGTGAAGAACAAGCGAAGCAACGTGAAATAGAGCAGAAGCAACTCGCAGAAAAAGAACGAGCATCAAAAAACTTACTAATCAGAAAATTGCATGAAATGGGCTCGAGCATTGAAGATATTGCTCAACTTACACAAATGGCTGAAGGAGAAATCAGATCTATTTTGGGGCAAAAATAACTGCTTACCGAAAACCCCAAAACCGATGGGTTTCCCCTTGTTGATAAACATCTTTCCCTTGCTCCAACTCCAGAAAACCATCCGCCTCCGTCAGATTTGCTAGATCGCCTGAACCGTTGCCACATACAGGATTAGCGAGTAACCTCCCATCTTTACTGTAAGCAATTTTGACTTGCAAAAAATAAGTCAAATTAGGTTTGAACGTTACTTCTTCATTCAAAACAGCGTAAGGAGTTGCTGTGTCAGAAGTACCTAAACTCTTTCGTAACCAAGGAATAAAATACCGCTGCATACACATAAAAGAAGAAACCGGATTGCCAGGCAAGGCAAAGATCGTTGCGCCCGAAGGGGCAGTGCCAAACCACATCGGCTTGCCAGGTCGCTGCTGAATTTTGTGAAAATGCTTGTTCACGCCTAATTCTTCCAGTACTTTTGGCAAAAAATCAAACTTGCCCTTGGAAACACCTCCACTCAGTAAAATGGCATCATAATCTTGCAAAATTTGACCCAATTTTTCTAAGATTTCTTCCCAATCATCTTGCAAATGCGCCGTATCTGCTTGAATACCAAATTGAGTCAGAGTTGTTTTCAAAAGATGTACATTCGACTTGCGAATTTGATATGGAAGTGGTGTTTCCCTAATTTCTACCAATTCATCTCCTGTAGAAATAATAATCGTTTTTGGTAAACGACTGACCTTAAGCTGCGTCTTCCCAACGGTTGCTGCAATACCTATTTCTGCGGGACTGATACGTTTCCCAGCTTTTACAATCACTGTTTCTTTTGCTCTATCGCTACCTTGACGATGTACGTTCTGATTAGCTTGAATTTCATCAACCTTTATGTACGCGCTATCTCCTTCAGTTTCAATATCTTCGTAGCGAATGACCGTGTCCGTTCCTTCGGGCAAAATAGCACCAGTCATTACTTCCAAGCAATTTGTCAGGACACTCAATTTTTTCTGTGGACTTCCTGCCGCTGCAACTTCCTGTATCGGAAAACTCCGCTTTCCTTGTTCGAAGGCTTCATAAGCAATAGCAACGCCATCCATCTTCACTCGGTTGTAAGGAGGAAAATCTCGATCTGCTGTTAAGTCTTCTCGTAAAATTTGTCCGATCGCGTCATGCAAAGCGACCATAGTTGTTCCAAAATCTTTTGTACTTGCTAAAACAATTTGAGTCGCCTCTTCTACGGTAATCATGCAGTTTTGTAAATTTAATTGCTTTAAATAGAACAGTAGAATTATTCAAAGACATCAATCATCGGTAAGTCTACCACTTTGTGCTCTTTTGGTCCAATAGTCAAAAATCTTAAAATACCTCCAGAAGCGCGCGCAATATGCTTTGCAAAAGATAAGAAACTTTGATACAAAGCCGCCGCATAACAAGCATCTAATTTTGCTAGAACTGGATTCAATTTCTCTAGTTCTGTACTCACTTGATTCATGCGCTCGCCGCGATCTTTGGAAAGCATTGTCAAATAGCTATTGATGCGATCTTCTACCATGCCATCAATTCGTTCGTAGTAGTCTTTCACATCTTCTGAGCGTTCGTCAAAAGTGCGAATGTGCGCCAGCTTTTCTGCCGATTTCATTTCTGCTTCATCAATGTTATCATCTGCTCCTGCTACCAAAATAGTAATCAAAGGAACGGCATCAAACAAGATTTGCTTTTCTTGCTCTGTTAATGCGCTAAAAGGTGAAGTCATTTTTTGTTGTTGATTTGTTGAACTGTTGATTCGTTGATTTGAAACGACCAGATCGAACAAACTCGAACTAGGTCAAACCAAGTCAAACATTTCCTTTACTGCTTATCCACTGCAATCACTACCGCCACTGCATTTCTACTCTGCACATCGCCCTCAAATTGCACATTGCCACTTGGTGTGGTAAAATTTGGATTGTTGACTAATTGGCTACTTAAAGCATCGCTTACTTTTCCTGCAAAAGTGCTTTTTCTGCTGTTATTGATCGCGCGATTTAAGTTTTGGAAATCCAGTGGTTTTTTACTCACTACCATCGCCATCCAATCCGTATTTCCAATCTCATCTGGTACCATCGAGTAGTCATTCGGAAAAATTCGAGTACCCGTGATACCGCAATAAGCAGAATGTTTTTCGGTGTATGGAAATAACACATAACTCGAACCATCTGTTTCCTCTCCGAAAATATAAGTGTAGCATTCAATCGAATTCGCGATGGCAATTTTGAATTTTTCGCCTTTGCGCATTGGGCGTTGGGTGCGAAAAATATTGCCGCTCACCTGTTGCAAGGGAACAGTCGTTTGCGCGTCGTTGACCAACAAGCCAAATTGCGCAGCGAGTTTACTTTTATCTACACTTTTTGCATCGCCCATTGGATACAAACCGTAGGCTTCTTTAACAAAATATTCAAAGTCATCATAACCAACCCAACCGATTCCATCTTTCCCCCAATCGCGTCCCCAGCTATTCATAATTTCAAATGCGCCTTCGCCATTCAGTGCCGTATCATCATATCCAATTACACACATTGCATGACCGCCTAAGCGACTCGAACCATTCAAATCTTGGCGTGTTGGTTGCCATAATTGCTGTCCCTTCATACCATAGGTAAAGCTCTGCCCAACCATCATTCCGATCACTATGGGGGAACCAGCGGCTAGGTATTGACGAATGGCATTCACATCTACTTTGTAATTGTTTGTACCTAGTGAAAGTCGCTCATAACCTTTGATTTTAAACTGTGATGCTTGACGTTGTTCGGCACTGCTGGGTTGCAAACGACAAGAACCTTCATTGTACTCAAACTCCGAAAATGGCAGTGCACCTTGCTTCATCATCGTCTCCATGGCATAGTGCAAATAAGTACCTTGACAACCTTTGAAAGCGATTTGATTATACACATAAGAAGGACTGAAAGAAGCATTTCTTGGACTGCTACCCGTTTGCTTGGAATGCAAAATCGTGCGCGCTGCATAAGCACTTGCCCAACCTACACAAGAACCTTGTCGCCCTTGATTTAAGCGAGGTGGCGCATATTGGCGAAGAGACATCCGCGAAGGTAAATTGTTTCTTCCTTCTGCCAAAGAGGCATAGACTAATCGTTTGTCGTATTCTTCTTCATTTGGGTCGAAGCCCATTGAGAATGCACCTGGATCATTACTACCTTCTGCTTCTGCTGGTCCTAGAAATTGTTGGAAAAAATCACCGCCAGACATAAAATAGAAAATTGCTCCGATGATGAGTACAGGTAAAATTAGCTTAGGCTTTTTGAAAAGGAAGAGCAGTAAAAAGGGCAAAAGTTTCCCTAAACTACCGCCACCTGGACGATTCGGTTGAGGATTGTTGCGCTCCCGTCTGGGCTGCTGATCGTCTTTTTCCATTCTAATTGGCATGATCGAATCTGTTTTTGTTTGGGTCGAAAGTACGGATTTTTTGAAAATGTTGTAGAGAAGAAGGAGTCAATTGAGTGGTAAAGAGCAGAGAACGTAACAAATGATTGTATGGTTTGTTATATTTGTACAGCCTAAAGATTATAGCTATGCAGGAATACAACAAATCGTTCAAGTATTGGAAGACACAAGAAGTGGAGGAAGTCTTTGGTATTGCGCCAGCCAAAAATAAAACTCGAATGGAGGATTGGGAAAATGTCCCTCAAGAATACTCAGAAGAAGAGCGAAAGGAACTGATGAGTCTTCAGGAGCATCTTATTGCCAAAGTAAAGTACTGGAATGAAGCGGCATTGAAATTCTATTTTTTAGGGCCACTTATTCGTATGGTACAATACGATACAGACCGCTATAATTCTTTTTTGGAGCAAAATTTGAAACTCAAAGTCAGTGAAGAAATTGAAATTTCTGGCAATATTGATTTTTTAGTAGCGACAGGGAAGCAAATCCCGAAAACACCTTTCTTCACACTTCATGAATATAAGCCTGAACCTAATATCAGTACTGACCCTCAAGGGCAATTGTTGGTTGCTATGATTGCTGCTCAACAAGCCAACAAAGCAATTGATATAGAACAACCGTTATATGGTGTTTATGTGACTGGACGCTTCTGGTTTTTTGTCGTTTTAGATGGCAATGAATATATGGAGAGTTTAGCTTATGATGCTACCCAACAAGATATTTTCCAAATTTTTTCAATGTTGAAAAAGGCGAAGTTCTACATTGAGGCACAATTAGATGAGAAAGACGCCTGCAATGATTAAGTGCTCTTCGAGACATTTGATGCGCTTTTTACATAAGCCCTAAATCAATCTGCTTGAAATTCCGTTGTATCATAGATTCCTCTCTCAATATTGGCTTATGCGACGGACAAGCTTTTCTTTCCAACGACTCCAAACCAGCAGCATTATTCTACTATTCTCTTTCTGCTGCCATTCATTTGTTTTTTCACAAAGTCAAGGTAGACTGACTACGGAAAACTATTCTGATGTAGAAGATTTAATCAAAAATGTATTCATAAAAGGGAGTTGTGCGAATGTATTCAATATACAAAGCATTGGTTCTCGCTTTGGAATTGGACGATTTGATAAAGGTGCTTCGGTCATTGAAATGGAGCAAGGAATCATTCTAAGTTCGGGTTTAATAGAAGACGCTGTCGGACCTAACGAGAACAATGAAACTACTTTTCGATATGGTGATTTTAGTGGCGACCCTGACCTAAGTCAGATTGCTACTTCCGTGGTTGCAGATCCTGTAGGAATTGAGTTTGACTTCATTCCAATTGGTAACCAGGTCTCCTTCAATTATGTTTTTGCTTCAGAAGAATACTGCGAATTTGTAGGAAGTATTTTTAATGATGTATTTGGTTTTTTTGTGAGCGGACCAGGAATTAATGGAACATTCAGCGATAATGGTATTAACGTTGCGCGCATTCCAGATACGGAGGAGTTTGTTTCTATCAATAACGTAAATAGCCAACGAAATGCTAGTTTTTACATCAAAAATGAATTAGCGGTAGATGCTAGTGTTTGCAATGTGCAATTTGCGCCGCAGTATCTAGAGGATATTGAATATGACGGGTTTACGATCAGATTGAAAGCCAAGTTTGAGGTCATTCCTTGTGAGACTTACCATATTCGATTGTTGGTAGGAGATGTAGCAGATGATAAGCTAGACTCCGCTGTTTTTTTAGAAGCGAAGAGTTTCGATCTTGGAGAGTCCGTATCCGTCACAGCGAATGCTTTTGGTTCGGACGATAATATTGCGTACGAGGGTTGTACCGATGGGGAATTTATTTTTTCACGAGCTGGAAATTTGAGTTTGGAAGAGGATTTGGATGTCAACTTTAGACTTGTCGGGGATGCGATTAATGGAATTGATTACGAAAGCCAAGTGCAACAAATTACGATTCCAGCAGGGAGCGCAAAAGTGAGTTTACCCATTAAAGTAATTGCTGATGAAATCGAAGAACAACTGGAAGAGGTGATGGTTGTTTTGGACTATGATTGCAAGTGTATTCCAAAAGATACGAGTCAACTATTTATTTCAGATATCATTCCTATTGAAGCAACTTTCCCAAAAGAAATTTTGGTTTGCGAGGGGCAAGAGTTTAGCTTAGAACCCACAGTGAGAAATGCTATTGAGCCTATGAGTTTTGCGTGGGATGTAGGTGACACGACTAGGGCTTTGACGAGAGTAATCAACGATCCTTCTCATTTTGTGGTAACAGTGGTGGATGCCTGTGGCAGAAGAGATTCTACTTTGGCAGAAGTTAAAATTCAAGATCAACCCATGGCGCAATTAGAAGGAGACTTGCAATGGTGTAATGATGGAAGCGATACTTTTTTAGAGGTTGATCTAGGAGGTAATCCACCATGGACGCTGACTTATGCTGTAAATGGAGAAAACCAGATGATTGATAACATCACTGCTAATCCTTTTCAGATTTTAATTCGAGAGGCAGGCACTTACGAATTACTTCAATTTCGTGATGCTAATTGCTTAGGTATTGGAAAAGACGAAAGTTTGGTAACATTGACTGGAGTTGAAATTGCTGAAGAAATTACACCAACGACCTGTTCCAGTTCCGAAGATGGTCGCATTCAAATTGAAATATTAGAAGGTACTCCTCCTTTCGCCATTCGTTGGGAGGAATTTTCACATGATTTGTTGCAAGTTGAAAATCTAACCGTTGGTAGTTATACTTTGAATATTACAGATGCTGCCAACTGTCGAGTAGAAAAAGAGTTTGTTGTCTCTTTTGTGCAACCTGTGCCTGCCATCTGTGAGGTAGATTTGACGACGGCTATTTACATTCCCAATGCATTTTCCCCAAATGGAGATGGCGTTAACGAACTTTTCCAAGTCTATCCCAAATTAGACGTTATCAACGCGTTTTCCTTTCAAATCTTAGACCGATGGGGTAATTTGATTTTCCAATCGCCTCTGTCCAATACGCTAGGGAGTTGGAATGGAGAAGGAGCAGGGATCGGCGTTTATGTATGTGTAGTAGAAGCGGTTTTAATAGATGGGACGAAACAGTACATTGCCAAAGATGTGACGCTAGTTCGGTAAAGGCTATTGAGAGTATTCAGAAAAGTGTGTTACGCAGAGTTTGCAGAGAACGCAGAGTTTTGATTATCAAGGAATTAATGATTTACTGAAATTCAATTGGCACAGATTATCGAACACTACCGACTATTTCAAAGCAGGTCTCTTCTTCCAAGATCATCCACTTTGTATTCAATGCCATTTTCTACCAACAGCCCCTTGGTTTGTCCGCTATTTTTATTCTTACCGTGTTTCACATCAATTTTGATGATTTTGCCATCATAACTGCTTAAAATATCGCGCATCAAAGTATGTCCAATGACCACTTTAGTGCCTTGGTAGTAGTTCAACATTTTTTGTAATTGAATCATACTTATTTTTCCATTGTGCTGAGGATCGGAAGCTAAACCTCTGTACCAAAGCGGTCCTTTCGAGCCCGCTAGAAAATTAGCAGTCATATCTTCGCTCGGATGACGATAAAGATCAATGTCTATATATTCTCTAATGATACGATTGATGTCCTTAATAGAAACATCATAGCTTAAAATTTCGGGATGCAAGCCAGCATGGACAAATAAATATGTGCCTATTTTTTCCATTGAGTTTTTAGTGCGCAGCCAACGTCCCAATTCAGATTCGTTAGAGTATAGTTGCTTATAGGCTGCTTTTATGCTTCTTTCTTCGCTGATTTTTTGGGCTGCGGCGATGTATTTTTCTTTGACATATCGAATGTCTCCTTGAATGTTCATCACCTCGTGGTTGCCCAAAATGAAATGCACTTTTCCACCTGCTGCTTCTGCTTTTGCCTCTAAATCATAAATCAGCCATAGAATAGCGGTGACATTATACCCTCGATCAAAAAAGTCACCCACCATCACTAAATGTCCATCACCAAACGTCCAATCGTATTGTTTATTAATCACGCCATTACTGACTAAGAAACTTTGAAAAGCATTAAAATTACCTTCGATATCTGAAATAGCGATCAGTTTTTTGGGCATTGGATAGAAGTCCTGTTCTTCTTGCCAATTGGTGCGTAGTTGTACTTCAAATTGATCTTTATCCTCGTTCGCTACTTCCACTTTTATAGGCTGAGTGCGATCAAAACGTGTTTGCTTAAATTCGTCATTTTGATTTATAGTATACATCAAATTCCCAAAGACATATGGACCATCCACACCTCGCAATTCATAATTTTTGTAAATGCCTAGACTATTGAAATACTGCCTAATTGCATGGTGTCTGTGAGACACCGCAAAGTCAATTGCTGACCAATCTCCGCTTTCTTTCTTAGCATCAGCACCTTCCTTCACTAAGATTTTCACCAATTCTAAATTATCGCTCTCCACAGCGTACATCAACGCGGTCTTATCCATGCAAACTTGATCTATGTCAATACTTTTTTTTGCTAAATATTTCGCACAATGAATCGCCTTAACTTTTGTTGCTAACATCAACAGCGTATAACTTTTTTTGCCCGTTGGATAGCAAACATTCAAGTCTTCCTCAATCAAATTTTTCTTCAACATAGATACATTATCCTCCTTAATTGCTTCTTTGAGGGAAGCGGATAGTTCTTGACCATACATTTGCAAGGAAAGCAGCGTTGCGAAAGCGAATAGTAGTATCTTCATGTCAGTGTTCGAGTAAGAAAATTTGGATTTCTTTCTTTTGAGTAAATAAAATTACGTTTTCAGATTAACTCATTGTAAAGTCAAAGATAGTGATAACATTAGAGCTTGTGGAAAGAACTTATTTTATCTTTGCAAAAGTGCAATTTTACATTTGTTAAAGAGGAACGACCGCAAACTACGAAGTCATCAAACCCAAACATAAATGTCCTTACTCAACATCCAAGATTTACAGATCCAGTTCACCTTGCCAGAACAAACCGTGGAGGCAGTGAAAAGTATTGCTTTTGAGATTCAAAAAGGCGAAGTCGTTGGTATTGTTGGAGAATCGGGTTCAGGCAAATCGGTGACGGCGCTTTCAATCTTGCAGTTGTTAGTAAAAAATGCAAAAGTAGAAGGTCAAATTTGGCATACTGCAACCGAAAAGAAGGATTTGTTACAACTTTCCCCTAGAGCCATTCAGCAATATCGTGGCAACACTATCGGCATGATTTTTCAAGAACCGATGAGTTCCTTAAATCCACTTTTGCGCTGTGGTCCACAAATCATAGAAGCACTGCAAACACATCGGAAAATAGAGGCGGCATCGGCGAAAAAAATTGCTTTGGACTGGCTAAAAAAAGTACAACTTGAAGATAGGGAACGTATCTTTAAGAGCTACCCACACGAACTTTCAGGAGGACAGCAACAACGCGTGATGATTGCCATGGCAATGTGCTGTGAACCTGATTTGCTGATTGCAGATGAACCGACGACTGCGCTAGATGTGCAAGTGCAAAAAGCCATTTTAGAGCTACTCAAACAGTTGCAACAAGAGCGGCAAATGAGTATTCTGTTCATTTCCCATGATTTGGGCGTAGTGGCAGATTTAGCAGATCAAGTTGTGGTGATGCGGCATGGGGAAATAGTGGAAGCAGGAAAAACGCAACAAATTTTTGAGCAACCACAACATCCTTACACTAAGGGACTTTTGGCTTGTCGTCCGCCCTTGGATCGAAAATTATACCGTTTGCCAACTATTCAGGATTTTGAAGAAGGGAAAGTTGATATTTCAGAAGTCACTAATAATCAATTAATTAAAGAAGAAGAAATAAGTAAAACTATTTGGCAAGTGGAACGACTTTCTACTTGGTTTCCTAAAGAAAAGAATATTTTTGGGCGCGCAAAAAGCTACGTGAAAGCTGTTGATGAAGTAAGTTTTGATATTCGGGCGGGCGAAACCTTGGCTTTGGTAGGAGAGAGTGGAAGTGGAAAAACAACACTCGGTCGTTCCATTTTGCGCTTGGTTGAACCGCGTTCGGGAGCTTTGAATTTTGAAGGACAAAACCTGATGCAGCTTTCTGATAAAGCGCTCCGAAAATTACGCCAGCAAATTCAAATTATCTTTCAAAATCCCTACGCTGCACTCAATCCAAGAAAACCGATTGGGTATGCCATTCTTGAGCCGATGAAAGTCCACGACATTCCTCACAGCCGAGAAAAAGTGATTGGATTACTAGAAAGAGTAGGTTTGCAAGCCGATCATTTTACGCGCTATCCGCACGAATTTTCAGGCGGACAACGTCAGCGTGTTTGTATTGCTAGAGCATTGGCATTGAAGCCAAAATTCATCGTTTGCGACGAATGCGTTTCTGCACTGGATGTCTCCGTACAAGCTCAAATTCTTAACTTACTCAAAGATTTGCAAGCAGAATTTAATCTTTCCTATCTCTTTATTACGCACGATCTTTCAGTTGTTCGTTTTATTGGAGATCGGGTTTTGGTGATGAAATCTGGAAAAATCGTAGAGCGGGGTAGAGCAGAAGCAATATTTGAAAATCCAAAGGAAGAGTATACGCAGCAGTTGTTAGAAGCAGTGTTATAGGTTATACTTCATCAGGATGAGAAGTAGACAATTTAGAGGAGTGTATTTTGTTTCTGCTCGCAGCCCGATAGCCACAGTTGTCAAGGTGAGGAGGTGATATTCTCGCAATGGTGCTCGTAGAAAAGATTAAATATCTTTTCAGTGGAGAGACCAGCCAGTGGACGGGTTGCTGGCAAAAGACGCCCTACAAAAGGTTAATGCTTAACCTGATGAACTATATTGATATGTTCTCGAATCTGCTCAAAGATTACTTCCTCTTCCTGAGTTGCATCTAAAACAACAATATACTCCGCTGCTCCAATTTTTTCCATGGCTTTGAAATAGTTATCGCGCACCTTGGTCAAGCGTTCTTCGGTCTCGTATAAATCCAAGAAGGCACGGCTTTTACGAATGCGGGCCAAACTAACTTTGGGCTTAATGTTCAAGAAAAAAATCAAGTCAGGACGAAGTAATTTGGCACATTCTGCATTGGCTGCAATCACCCAATCCAAAGGAACGTGCGCACTATGGTAAGCGTAAGAAGACAAATAATAGCGGTCGCTAACTACGGTTGTTCCTTGCTTAATAAGGTTTAGCATTCCATCTTCCTCATTTTGAATATGATCCAAACGATCTGCTAAAAATAGCGCCGCCATCGTCTTTTCACTCATCTTCAATTCCTTATTCAATACCTGCCGAATCATTTTTCCGATTGGGCGATCAGTTGGTTCTTTCGTTGCATGAACACTCGTGCCCTTTGCCTCTAAATACTCCACCAAGCGATTAATCTGCGTCGTTTTTCCAGAACCATCTATGCCTTCAAAAACAATGAATTTGCCGCGTTCGCTACTATTTTTCATATTCATAAATTTAGAATATCTTAGTCTATCAATTCTTGCGTGCGAAAGTCGCTAATTCAAGAAAACTATTAAAACAATTGGAGCTGAAAATTACATAGCCTAACAGCTTGCATTATCAAATTTAGAAGGGTACACATTTTGGGGAATCCATGAAGTCGCGTTCAAAAAAGGTTTTCTGCGAATTTTGGAAAAGAAAACTCTTATTCGT
>JBCDFY010000034.1:0-39054 GCA_039176995.1 Bacteroidota bacterium | reverse complement strand
CAACCAACTAATACAATTGAGCAAGCATTGTGACAGCAGAATGAAGGACATTGAGATTATTCATACGTATCTTAATGGACAATCTCCAGTATGTTTCAAACTACTCTATAATCGCTATGCTGGGAAGGTGTATAGCAAGTGTATTTCGCTGCTGAAAAATGAAGCTTTGGCGCATGATGCTACGCAAGAAATATTCACTAAAATATTCTTAAACCTTTCTAAGTTCGCAGAGCGCGCTAAGTTTTCCACTTGGGTTTATTCCATTACTTATAACTATTGTATAGATTATATCCGAAGGCAAAAAAAGCATATGAATCTATTTGTAGATGATATTGAGCGTGCGCCAGATTTGCCAGAGGAAGAAGTAAGAGATGAGGAGTTGCTAAGTATGAATCTTCATCAACTGAAAACGGTATTGGAAGAAATTCCACTTGGAGATAAAGCAATTTTATTGATGAAATATCAAGACGAAATGTCGATCAAAGAAATTGCTGCCATCCTTGATAAAACAGAAAGTGCGATTAAAATGCGGCTAAAAAGAGCAAAAGCAAAAGCACAGCAAGTCCGTACGCAACTGTTTCAAGAGGTGCATTAAAATATGGTGGAAAACGGATATTTAATAAGTTTAACATCAGTCAGTACCTGTAGAGTCATTTCCATTTTTTGAAGCAGGAAAACGCGATACGCTATACATCTACAACCCATTCCGAACATTTAAGTATAACACAATTGTCTGTCAATAGGAGATGTAAAGATTAGATTTGGGCATTGTGATAAATTAATTATTATGGCATTTCACGAGTACGGTAACGAACACGAAAACCAATTCTTCGATTCTGGTAAGAGCAATGAGATTAGAAATAAAATATGGAGTTCCTTCTCCATATTTCGATTTTTTGGCAGTTTAGTGGATGTATATCTTACTAAAATGTTCAGTGCAGTTCTGGAGATGGGAAAAGATACAGAAGAAGAAAATACACCACCTCCGAATCAGGGGCATTGAGTTGTACTAACGATTCCTCATCCGATTTTTATAAAAAAATTCTGTGAAATTATTACAAATGGACGCAAAAGGCTTACTAGGACAAATGCTCAATCAATTCGTAGCGTTTGCTGACAATCTTGTTGGAGCTATCCTGATTCTTATTATTGGATTGATTTTAGCGAAAATCATTACTAGAGTCATTCGCAAAGGACTTCAGAAAACAGGCGTAGATAAAGCTGCAGACAAGTACCTTAATGGAATTGATTTTCTAAGCGGCAACAATATTCGTATCGTACCAAGCACACTAGTTAGCAAAATTATTTACTACTCTATACTGTTAGTCATTTTGGTGGCTGCGACGGATGTACTACAAATGGAAGCTGTTTCTAGTTTGGTACAGAATGCAATCAATTATGTCCCTTTCTTAGTCACCGCTTTTGCGATAATGGTAGTTGGTGTTCTCTTAGCTGACTTCCTGAAAAATGTTTCTTCTGCTACGTTATCTTCGCTCGGTATTCCCGCAGCAGGTTTTATCGCTAACTTCATTTTCTACTTTGTGCTGCTCAATATTTTAATGCTAGCCCTGGAGCAAGCCCTAATTAATACTGATTTTATCACCTCTAATTTATCCATTATTCTTGGTGGTGTAGTTTTAGCATTTGCAATTGGTTATGGTCTGGCGTCTCGATCTATCATGTCCAATTACATTGCTCATTTTTACAATAGAAATAAAGTTAATCTAGGTGATATAATAGAAATTGGAGGAAAAATAGGAACAGTCAAAGATGTAGATAATACAACGCTAACTATCGTCTCGGAAGAGGATGGTCGTGAAATAATTATTCCTTTAAGTCATTTGAATAATGAGATAGTGGAAGTGATTGAGCGAAAACCTCATGCTCCCTCACAACCACCTGTGTAATGTGCGTGGATTCCTTATCAAAAAAGGACTATTATTCTATTTTTGATTAATTAAAACAAAAGGCAACTCTTGCTGTTACTTCATCGTTCAAACAGCTACGCCTACCCTCTATTATTAAACTTGTTCAGTCTTAAATGCCTTTGGGAGCAAGAATACCATTCATAGATGTGGCTATGAGATTTATCGAAGCAGCTTGAAATTGAAAACAAGTAATTCCTTAGCTTATTACGCATCATAATCGAATAAGTGAGCTGTACAATAACGATCATAATACCGCGATTCCATCATATTATATACATAAATGAAAGTAGATGTTCTTTTTAAAAATGGATTAAGCTGTCTTCTTTTTCCATTATTTATTAGCACAGTTATTCACGCACAGCAGTTGCCCAATATCCTTTGGATAACAGCGGAAGATGTGAGTCCTCGGTTCTCTTTTTACGGCGATTCAACTGTTAAAACACCTAATCTGGAGCGACTAGCCAACGAAGGAGTTGTGTATGATCGTGCGTTTGCAACCTATGGTGTTTGTGCGCCTGCACGTCATACTCTAATTATGGGAATGTACCCAACTTCTACAGGAGCAGGAGCAATGCGTACTTGGAAGCGAACCTCTGCAATCAAGGAAATCAGTGATCCTAAATTACTCAACATTCCATTATACGAAGCAACCCCTCCTATTGGGGCGAGATGTTTCACGGAGTATTTGCGTGCGGTAGGTTACTATTGTACTAACAATGATAAGACGGATTATCAATTTCGCTCTCCAATCACTGCTTGGGATGAGAATAGTAAGGAAGCACATTGGCGAAATCGTCCAAACAAGAAAATGCCTTTCTTCTCTGTTTTCAATTTCAATATCACGCACGAAAGTGGAATTCATCAACCCAAATCTCCTGCTGTTACTAATCCTGGCAGGGTGGATGTTCCACCTTATTATCCTAGCACACCAACCGTAAGGCAAGACATAGCCACCCATTACGATAATATCGTAGCATTGGATGAACAAATTGGAGTGCTGCTGACCCAGCTAGAAGCAGACGATTTATTAGATAAAACGATCATTTTCTTTTTTGGCGATCATGGAGATGGGTTGCCGCGTGCTAAACGTTGGGTGTATGATTCAGGTATTCGAGTACCTTTGGTGATTCGATTTCCGGAGCTGGTGAATGAAACTCGAAACGATGAATTGGTGAGCTTTGTGGATTTCGCACCAACGATTTTATCGCTTGCTGACATCAAAATTCCAGAATACATAGAAGGTCAAGCCTTCTTAGGAAAACAAAAAAGTACACCTAGAAAATATATTTATGCTTTTCGCGACCGAATGGATCCTGCTCCTGAAACCATTAGAGCAGTTAGAGATCAACGATTCAAATATATCCGAAATTATCGTCCCGATCTACCTTATATTGGTTTCATTCCTTATCGGGATCGGATGAAGATGATGCAGGAAATTAATCAACTAGCCGCTGAAAACCAACTCAACGGAAATCAATGGCAATTTTGGGTTAAAGGCAAACCATTTGAGGAGCTTTATGACACGGAAAGCGATCCACATGAGATCAAAAATCTTGCAGGCGATTTAGCACACCATAATAAACTACTTGAACTGAGAAAAGCACACGAAGATTGGACAGAAAAGTACGGCGATTTAGGTAGAATTTCTGAAGAAGAATTAATTGGAAAACTTTGGCCTCCCAACGGGAATCAGCCCACAACCGAAAATCCTGAAATTAATTTGCAAGGGTTACAAATCGAACTTACTTGTGCTACCGAAGGAGCTTCCATTGCTTATCGGCTTAACAAAAATGGGCGTTGGTTGCTTTATACCGAGCCTTTTTCGGTGAAAGGTGTTCGCCAAGTGGAAAGTAAAGCCATTCGGCTGGGCTGGAAAGAGAGTGAATTAAAACGTTTGAAACTGTAATGTGATCTTAGTTATTCAATAATCCAACGCCATCAGAAACTTTACTTTTTTCCTCTTTCAAGATGCGATAGATTGTTGAGACACCAATATCTAACTTCTTGGCAACCAGATTAATGTCTTGGTTATATTTATTCAGATAGTGAAAAATGATTCTTCGTTTGTACGTTTCTAACGTCATTTCTTCTGTGATAAAATTGTATTCTTTTCTTGGACTATTGAAATGAATATTATCTTTGTCTATTATGTCTCCTTCTGTGATGACAGCTGCCAGCTCGATGACGGCTTTGAGCTCTCTTACATTGCCAGGGTACTGGTATTTCATCATTTTTTCGATCGCTTCTTCTGACAATCTCAAATTAGACATTTTGTTTTCCTTGCAAAAAGCACTGAGGAAGTATTTACCAAGTAATATAATGTCACTTCCTCTTTGTCGGAGCGGTGGTAAGTGCACATTTAAACCTAAGAGACGATAATACAAATCTTCGCGGAATCTACCTTTGTTTACTTCTTCTTTTAAATCCTTGTGCGTCGCAATAATGATGCGACTATCAAATTTGACAGGTTTCTCTCCACCTACTCTCACAAACTCGCGCTCTTGCAAAACCCTCAAAATTTTGGCTTGCATATTCAAGTCCATTTCTCCAATTTCATCTAAAAAGAGCGTCCCTCCGTTTGATAATTCAATACGTCCTTTCTTGCGATTGTTGGCACCCGTGAATGCTCCTTTTTCATAGCCAAACAACTCACTTTCTACTAGTTCTTTTGGGATGGCACTCATGTTCACTGCCACGAATGGCTTCTTTCTGCGTGCAGAATTGTAGTGAATCGTTTTAGCTACCACTTCTTTACCTGTTCCAGTTTCTCCACTAATGGAAACGGTAATGTTGTTGCGAACGGCTTTACGAATGAGCGTCAAAACTTGCTGAATTGGAGGACTACTTCCGATCAATGTAGTTTCTATCTCATGTCTTCCTGCCAATTGATCCTTCAGATTATCAATCGTTTGTTCCATTTCCACCTTCTTCTTGATGTTGTTGATGGTAGTGAAGAAACGATCTTTTGTGTTCTTATCTTTAGTAATGTAATCGTAAGCCCCTTCTCGAATCAATTCTACTGCTGTTCCTATATCTTGTTGCCCAGAGAGAACAATGACTTCAATCTTATCATTGTATTTCTTAATGGTATTCAATACCTCTATTCCCTTAATGTCGGGGAGTGTATAATCCAAAGAAATGATGTCTGGATTCAGGTGAAGATGCTCAATACAAGCCTTTCCAGTAGTAAAGGTGTGTACTACATGATTGGGATCCATTTCAGCAAAGTACTTAATCATATGCTGATACATCGGATCGTCCTCAACTATAAATATACAGGTCGCCTCTGACTGATCTTTCATGTTTATTTTTGTCTAGGGTGAGCGTTACCTATATCATTATCATTATGTAAGTTATGAAAAATATACAACCTCAAAATGAACTAATATACGCCTTCCAAATCAAGATAAAGTGAACTGAAATTCACAATTTTTACCTGCCTTTTAATCAAGCATGACAAATATAAATCATATATTCTTAAATATGAAATACCGCTTCTGCTTAATACACTGTAAACTAAATAATACTCAATTTTGCTTTCGTTATTTGGCACGCAGAGATTTTTCTGTCGTCTTCCCAAAATAATTTTCCACTGTTTCGCGGCGAAAATCCTGCGCTCTCCGAAAAAACTCTGCGCGTCGTAAGGCGTGCCAAAAGAGGATTTAAGAATTAAATAAAACTTATGTTACAGTGTATTAAAATCAATTTGATTTGTATTTTTTTGACTTTATTACACAAATCGTGTTTTTCGCACGTTAGTATTGTCATTATTAACTGTTAAAGAATAGCGAAATACTGAACTATTCAGTAACTCTGGTCTTCTTTCCTTCAACACCTCACCCTTCATTTACTCACTAAAAAATTCACTTAATGAAGAATGTTTTATATTTACTATCCATTATTTGTGCAGTAAGTGCAATGCGCTTAAATGCACAGAACAACTTTTTTTCCGAAGATTTTAATGGAGGAATACCAAGTAATTGGTCAGTAGTGACACCACAAGGAAATAATACGGCAAGCGCAGATTGGGTTTGGACAAATTTTGGACCAATGGGCGATTTTTCTATCGGTGCACTCCAATCCACAACGGCTGGCAATGGCTGGATGATCTTCGATTCTGATTTGAATTGCAGTGGTGCGCAAGAATCCTGGTTGATTGCACCCAAACAAGATGCTTCTAATCTTAGTACTGTGTTTCTTTCTTTTCAGACGTTTTATGCCACTTTTGATGACCGCCCGACGATAGAAATAAGTACGGACTCCATGAATTGGACTTCTATCGAGGTTTTTCCAGGTGTGGAGGCAAATGATTTTGGCGGCGGTTCAGTTGATGTCAATCCGCAGACGATCAACATTGATTTATCCGAAGAAGTGGCTGGCGAATCCACCTTCTGGTTTGCTTTTCGTTTTCTTTCGGATAATACCACCCTCAATGGTGGCGGTACTCCTGGCTGTGCTTACTCTTGGCAAATAGATGATGTGAGTCTATCCGATGGTGATAGTCGTCCAGCTAATGATCTGAGTATAGGTAATGGTTTTTTCGCCGTGGCACCCAATGCTCTGACGCCTGTAAGCCAAATAGAGTCCTTGGATTTTCTAGCTGCCGCAGTCAATGAAGGTTCGCAGGAACAAACCAATGTCACGGTAAGTATCAGCATAGAAAATGATGGAGGAGATATTGTGTTTTCAGAAGATGGGACCATTGATTTGCTAGGAGTAGATTCCACAGAAGTGGTTGCTTTTGGGGAGCAGTTCACCCCAGCAAGTGAAGTTGATAATTACACGGGTACTTACAGCGTCAACTTTGATAATCAAGATTTCAATCCGAGTGATAATCAGCGAGCATTCAGTTTTTCATCGACCGATACGCTTTTTTCTAAATGGTTTCTAGATCCTATTAGAGTCGTTGCTCCAGCAGATGACAATTCTTATGCTTACGGTAATTGTTTTTACGTTCCTAGTGGAGATGGATTTTATGGACGTTACGTCAGTTTTGCCGTAGCCAATGCGGAAGACTTGACGGGTAGAGAGGTAACTATTCTAACCTATCGTTGGGAAGGCGACGAAGACGGCGATTTCTTTGCCAATCCAGATGAATATGGTGGTGCACCAATTGCCTTTAACACCTACACTTTTACTGGAGAAGAAGATACTAATCTAATTACAGTCCCGATGAGTGAAGATGAAATTGGAATTCCATTTGAAGATGGTGTATACTATTTTACGGTAATTCAATATGTCTCACAAGGTGATGAAACCATGTTTCTATTGGCAAGTGATGAGTTTAACTACGAGACGATGATTGTTCAATCTTTTAGTGTTGGGCAACCGCAATACGCTTCTATTTTGGACGTAGGTAACACAGGAGAGTATAATTTGGCTGCCTTTGGGTTTGATTTAGTTCCAGTCGTTGATATTTCGATGAGTGCAAATCCTGATTTGGTAGCTACTCAACCGCGTTTGTCTAAGGACAACCAAATCACTGCCTATCCAAATCCTGCAGATGAATTCGTCACTTTAGAGTTTGATCTAGTCAATCCTCAAGATGTTGAAATTCGCTTCATGGATATCAATGGAAGATTGTTATTTGCAAGAGAATATGATAATTTACAGCGCAATCAATTGACCTTTCCTTTAGCGCAATTTGCAGCAGGTACGTACTTTGTGTATGTGCAAGCAGAGGAAGGCGTGAGGACATTAAAGATTAGTGTGCAGTAAATTGTAAAAATCATTCTTGAAAATTGAGAACATTGCTCTCAATTTTCAGGAATGTATAAAATGGCTGCGATTACTTAAAAAAATCAGGATGCCGATCTTCAAAATCAGTAGCTTTTTGATAAGCCTTTGCAATAGTCAAAATTTTTCCTTCATCGTAAAGATTGCTAATGAAACTAATGCTTGCAGGAAAACCACCTTTTGTTCCTTGATAAGCATTTGGAACAACCATGCAGGGATGTCCCGTCAAATTAGTAATGAGTAATTGAGTGCCTCCAAAACTAGGGCTAACAATTACATCATAGTCTTTCATCAATTCATTCATTTGCTGAATCAGCATATAGCGCAAACGATTCGCTTGAACATATTCCACCGCAGAAACCATTCTTGCCGCTCTGAAAGTATTGGGCCAAGCATAGCGCACTTGACGTACAAGCGCACTGTCCAAATTAGAACGCGTCAGTTCATCGAAAGCAGCCGCAGCTTCCACAGATAGTATCGGACGCAATGCTGCTACTGGAATATCACTGGGAAGACTAACAGGTTTTAGATTTGCACCTAGCTCTTTTAATACTTCTAGCGATAAATTATCGTTCTTTTTGTTAAAATAATCAGCTTCGAATAAGTCTTTTAAATAGCCAATTCGCAGATCAGAAAGTGGCGTATTTGGATTATAATTAAACGGCAAATCGACCAGACTTTGGTCTTTCCCATCCGTGCCGATGATGGCATGAAAAACGAGCGCACAATCTTCTGCAGTTCTACAAATTGGACCAATTTTATCCATGCTCCAACTCAATGCCATTGCACCTGTTCTACTCACCCGACCGTAAGTGGGACGCAAACCACTCGCACTACAACGCGTGGAAGGTGAAACGATAGAACCCAAAGTTTCTGTCCCAATCGAAAAAGCGACTAAACCTGCCACTGTCGCCGAAGCAGAACCCGCGGAAGAACCACTCGAACCTTGCTCCAAATTCCAAGGATTTTTGGTGACGCCACCGTACCAAACATCTCCCCAAGCCAATGCACCCAAGGTCAGTTTAGCAACCATGACTGCACCTGCTTCTTCTAATTTTTTCACGACTGTTGCGGTTTCTTCTATCACTTGATCCTTGTAAGGCATCGCCCCCCAAGTTGTTTTCGTTCCTTCCACTGCCAACAAATCTTTTATGCCATATGGAATGCCATGTAGAGGTCCTCGATACTTACCTGCTGATAGTTCTTCGTCGGCTCGTTCTGCCTGTGCCAATGCGACTTCCTCTGTAATTGTGATGACGCACTGCAAGGTATCGCCATATCTTTTGAGCCGTTCTAAATAGATTTTGGTAAGTTCAGTGCTGGTAATTTGCTTACTTTTAATCAGACTCGCCAATTGCCCAACTGAGTAAAATGCTAGCGCCTTTTTGTTTTTCGGAACAGTTACACTTTTAGGCAAATCCCAATCAATTGGATATTGTGTTTTATCGAAAGTCATGCCTTGAGGAATCACATTCAAGTCCAATGCCATTGGGACATTATTCGGAATAGAAACTTGGCGCATCGCTTCGTAGTTGGCAGCGGTCTCACGTACATCTTCGAGCATTAGTTCTCGTTCTGCTTCTGTAAATTTTAATCCGTAGAGCTGCTCTGCATTTTTGATGTGTTCCGTAGTGATTTTAGAATCTTTTTGTTGCGCACAAGAAGTAATGAACGCGAGACAAAATAAGAATGTAGGAAAAAGTAGTTTCATCGTTATATTTTGTTTTCTGATTGTAATGTTTTGCTGTAAAAGGAAAAAATACTAAAAATAAGCAATATTAGGTGTACTGTGTGCCCCGCACGGGCGAAAATTCCTCTCTTCCTCTTGAAGTTTCCTTCGCTGCGTTAGCAGCGAAGTACAGTGAATTTCAACACTTATGAGATCACATCTTTGTAATTTACTAATCACAGCAATTTGTTATAATCAGTTTGTTTTGAACCAAAAAGGAACAAGAGGAGGCAAAAGAATTTTTAGACAGGTGGAGTATGATTTATGTTTTCCTGCTTTTAATAACGCTCGCTCCAAAAGAGTTTTTCGCTGCGAAGCAGCGGTATGACAATTAACTAAAACTTCGTTTACATACCGTAATCTAAGTTTCTTCTAATTCCAGTAACGGGAGTTTGAGGGAGAAAAATAGGGTTTTCTAGCTTCTAAAACTAAAACAAATTTTCGTTACATTATACTAATTTATTGATAATCAAGAAGTAGTTAATTATCCGCCTTCTGCTTCTCTACGTTTCCGATAAGCAACTGCTCCTCGATAAACCAAGATACCAAAAGCCGCAACTCCTAAAAATAGATAAGTATAATTTAAAGTTCCTAACTTGCCAAACACTGCAATGAAAGAAATGGAAACTAAAAATAACGTAGGTACTTCATTGAATAATCGGAATTGAAAAGCGGTCATTCTGTTATTGCCAGCTTCCAGTTGTCTGATGACTTTTTTGCAACGGAGGTGATAAAAAAGTAAGCCTACTAACAGGAGTAATTTCAAGTGCATCCAACCTGCTGTACCATTCTCTACACTTAAATAGTTGGGAATAAAATCAGAAAATAAGCCTAGACCTAACATACCTAAACCTGCTGTCCAAGTAATCATCATGGCTGGATTGCAAATGATTTTATAGACGCGCTGCTGCATTTGTCCGAATTCCTGAGTCAGAATACTACGGTCAGGTTCTTCCTTCTCACTAGCCTCCACATAGTAAACAAATATTCTGACCAGATAGAACAAACCCGCAAACCAAGAGACAAAACCAACGACGTGCAAAGCTTTCAAAAAATAGAGTAAGTTCGCCATAGTTATTTTACAACAAAGATAGAAATTCAACTCTAGCACTGAGAAGAATAAGGTCAGCCCTTCGTAATTTTGAAGACTCCTCATCCAAATCAGTAAATTAGGCTTTCGTCAATTTTTTTTATGTTCGTTTCGCGACAAAAAAAACTTACCTTTAAACAAGACAAAACGAAAAAACAATGAGAAATTTATTCCTATGGTGTTTGGTAGTAGCCATATTATCAACTGCTTGCTCCACGAAAGAGCCTTCTGAAAATACTACCAGTATTACTATTAACCCAACGCTTCCCACTCAACCCAACATCCTTTGGCTCGTAGCCGAAGATCTGAGTCCTTACCTTCCCATGTTCGGCGATTCAACCATTGAGACGCCAAATCTAAGTCGCTTGGCTGCTGAAGGCATCTGTTATGATCGTTTCTTTTCTCCTGCTGCTGTTTGTGCGCCTGCGCGTTCTGCTATTGCAACGGGTTTGTATCCAACGCACTTGAAGAGCAACCATATGCGTACTGGTCCTTGGTTTGCAGATACGATTAGTCAGACCAACATAGATCGTTATGCAAAATACCTTAGACCAGAACTCATTCCCTACGAAGCTACGCCTGCGCCCGAAGTTAAAATGATGAGTGAGCATTTGCGCAGAGCAGGTTACTATTGCACCAATAATGCTAAGCGAGATTATCAATTCACTTCGCCCGTTACGGCTTGGGATGAAAACAACCAACAAGCTCACTTCCGCAATCGAAGAGAAGATCAACCCTTTTTTGCAGTCTTTAACTTTAACGTAACCCACGAATCGCGGATTTGGGCGAAAGCAGAAGACTCGCTTTGGGTGGCAGAAGACTTGGAAGTGGAAGTACCACCTTATTTACCTGACAACGAGATTGGGCAGCGAGATGTGCGACGAATGTATTCTAATATCAAGGAAATGGATGCGCAAATCGGAAAAGTGTTAGATCAATTGGAAGAAGATGGTTTGCTAGAAAACACCGTCATCTTTTGGTACAGCGACCATGGTGGACCGCTGCCACGGCAAAAAAGATTACTTTACGATTCGGGCATTCACGTGCCATTAATTATTCGTTTTCCACAACAGCAGTTTGCAGGGCAGCGTGATAGTCAAATGCTTAGCTTTATAGATCTAGCACCCACCACGCTTTCTCTTGCAGGCATTGAACCCTTAGATTATATGGATGGTAGAAGTTTTCTAGGAAAGCACAAGGACAATGACGAAAAAGAGTATGTCTTTGCTGCCGCAGACCGCTTCGATGAACTCTATGATGCCAATCGGGCAGTACGAGATCATCGCTATAAATACATTCGCTATTACCATCCTGAAAAACCCATGTTATTGCGCGTACAGTATCGCGATCAAATGCCGATCATGCAAGAATTACATCGCTTAAATGCTGCTGGAGAATTGACTCCTGAACAAGCACTTTGGTATCGCCAACAAAAGCCCAAAGCTGAATTCTTTGATACTTGGAATGATCCCCATGAATTGAATAATTTAGCGGATGATCCAAAATATCAGGCGCAAATAGAAGAAATGCAGGCTGCTTTAGATGAATGGATGAAAGCGATGGAAGATGAGCCTTTGCGTCCTGAAAAAGAAATCATAGAGGAAATGTGGACAAATATGCAGCAACCTATCACTGCTGTTCCAAAAATTGAGGAACAAGGCGATAAAATTGCACTAAGTAGTGCAACAGAAGGGGCTTCGATTGGCTATAAATTTATAGAAAAGGATAGTGATCCTACTTTCTCCAATTGGCAAGTTTATACCGAGCCTTTTGAATTAGGAGAAGGTAAAGAGCTGGTGGTGAAAGCCCATCGAATTGGTTTTAAAGCAAGTGAGGTGGTGCGTGTGGAGTAGTATGCAAAGGCGCAAAGTTTCTTAAGCGCAATTCAATTCCAAAATAAGCCACTCTTAGCAAGCGTTGTTTATTATTGTATGATCTGTTGGTGGTGGATTAAACCTGTTAATCTATCAATATAAACTTGCCAAGTTTGTGAAACTTAGTAAGTCTTATTCCTCGGATTTGATCCACTACCACCAATCTGTTATGCCATGTACACCAAAATTTTCTGAAGATAGTCAATGCAATATTCTGATTATAACGGATTGCAGTGAAGGCTATTTACTTGAACTCCCAGGATAGACTATGATTTTCAGATTACATTATGACCTTAAAATCCCGTCCATACGGACAAGTTAGGGATGGACTTATAGGTAGTAAAAATGCTGAAAACGTTGCTTGAGTCCTGTAGGGACGTATTGTGATTGCTGCATAGTGCGCACCTACGGAGCTTGGAGGTAGGTTTTTCCACTTACTTACCACCCATAGTTCGTCCCTACAGGACTGCAAAATAGATCGTATTGAATAGAAATACAGCCATTTGCCCAATCACTGCAAAATGTTACAATCAGGAAAATTTCTATTCCAAAAAGCAAGTAGAAGACCTTAATCAAGAAGTGGAACGTCTAATTGAAAGCAAGCAAGCAATTGGCGATATGGCAATAAAATCATGTTCGCTATTCATCAGTCTGAACTTTTATTAGAGGCTGGAACAAACGAGCATATTCTCTCCATCTTGAATTTACTAATGGGCAAAGAAGTTGAATTGTTCCAAAGTATCAATTTCCTCACGGCGAGTCAGCAGCGCACTCATTCTGATTCCATTCACATGACGACTTTTCCCTACGGAAATTTAATAGCCATTTGGATTGCGCTAGAAGACATTACTGCTGAAGATCCGTTGCATTACTATCCAGGTTCCCATACATTGCCTTACGTGATGAATAATGATTTTGGCAACGAAGGCTCAACTCTGCTGCTGGGCGATAGAGCTTATGCGGATTACGAAGATAAAATCGAAGAAGCTGTACAGCAAAATCAACCGCGGAAAGAAACTTTTCTTGCCAAAAAAGGTGATCTTCTTATTTGGTACGCCAATTTACTGCATGGTGGCGAACCATTATTCGACAAAAGCAAAACGCGCAAGAGTATGGTTTTTCATTATTACGCTAAAGATGCGATTTGCTTCCATGAAATTACGCAGCGACCTAGTTAAAAACAGAGAAACTATTTACCACAGTAGTCATAATGGTTAGTTTCACATAGATCATAGTAGCTGCTTCCCGCTTCTGAAGGAAAATTGAGCTTTCAGGTAACTTCTATGATAAGATAAGACCATCCTCCTACGGCTTGAGTAGTCTTACAAACTACGTGCACTCTATGAAAATGCTATATGAGCTATGTGGTAAACAGTTACGAAAAAGGGATACTTATGCTGTCCGCATTTAAACAAAGGTTGTCCAAATTTAAACATTTGCATTTTAAGGCAATTAAACTATTCCTTCTTAAATAATTGATTTACAGAAACTTAAATTAGTCGGCATAGTGTTTGATATTGGATTTAGTGATATCATCTAAACACAGATCAATCATGCTTAGAAATCACATCAAAATCGCTTTGCGCTCCTTTTGGAAGCAAAAACTAACGACTGGAATCAATATTTTTGGATTAGCAATTGGCATCGCTTGTGCTAGTTTAGCTTACATTTTTATTCAGCATGAACGATCTTACGATACTTTTCACGAAGAATACGAAAATATCTACTGGCTGCATACTTCGCATCAAGGTGGACAGATGAATTTGTCTACTACTCCTGCCGTACTATCTACTAGTCTGAAAAAGAATTTCTCTGAAGTGACAGAAGCCTTTCGGATGGAAGATCATGCTATATCTATTAAGGTAGGAAAAGAAATTTTTGAAGAAGAAGCTCTTTTAGTAGAATCTAATTTCTTTGATTTTTTCAGTTTTCCATTGTTAGAAGGCAATACAAATGATGTGCTTCAAAAACGCAACGCAGTAGTTTTGAGTGAAAGTATGGCAAATAAGTACTTTGGTCGGCAAAGCCCAATTGGGAAAATGCTCAATATTGCTTGGCGTGGTCAGGAAAACACCTTTGAAGTGACAGGAGTGGCTAAAGATGCGCCCGCCAATTCTAGTCTGCAATTTAGCGTTTTGATTCCTATCCAGTATCGCTACAAAGAAGATTTAGCTAAACTCAATAGCGATTGGAGCAATTTTTCAGCAGCCAGTTTTATTCGACTTCGCCAAGCTGATGATATTAAGAGCTTAGAAGAAAAAATGCCTGGCTTTTCTGCCTTGCACTACGAAGAAGAAGGAGCTTATGAATTTGTGCTTCATGCTTATCAAGATTATCATCTACAGGATGGTATGACCACTAGAGGGTTAGTTGCAAAAGGAGAAACAAGCTACTTAAATATCCTTTCTATCATTGCTATTTTGATCTTATTGGTTGCTTGTTTGAACTTTACTAACCTATCTAATGCCAGAGGTTCGCAACGATTGACAGAAATTGGTGTCCGTCAAGTTCTTGGTGCAGAGCGAAATCAATTGCTGAGGCAGTTTTTAACGGAATCAGTTCTCATTAGCAGTCTTTCCCTAGGAATTGCAATTGGATTTATTAAGTTATTTCAGCTTTATGGAAGTGATTTGTTTAGCTATAACTTGGTTATCGACTGGTACTCTCCAAAAATATTACTACCTCTTGTAGGAATCACCGTGATTACAGGACTGCTGGCAGGTATCTACCCTTCCATTTTATTGTCCAATTTAAAACCCATTAATACCTTCAAATCCGATTTCAAAGTTGGAGGAAATAATTGGGTGACCAAAGGAGGCTTGGTTTTTCAATTCACACTATCCATTGGTCTACTGGCGTCCACTTTCATTTTATTTCAACAACAGCAGTATCTCAAAAACAAAAATTTAGGTTTTGATCAAGAACAAGTAGTGGTTATCCCAACTCAAATTCAACGAGCAGATAGCATTAACACTACGCGTCTGTTGGAGCAGTACAAATCAAAAGTATTAGCACATTCGGGTGTACAAGGTGTAACAGCAGTTTCTAATTCCTTTGCACGTGGAAATCGTGCGCAATTTATCAATGAGGAAGATGGGACAATGGGCTTTGTTTTTGAATATAGTGTGGCAGATAATTATCTTGATTTATTAGACATTGAATTGCTAGAAGGAAGAAATTTTTCAGAAAGTATTCAAGAAGATCAAGGAAAAACGGTGATTGTGAATGAGGCTTTTGCTAAAAAATACAATATCGAAAGTATAGAAGGTTATCGCTTACCCGAAAAATTTGGAGATTTCGCTAATTCCAGTGTAGTTGGTCTAGTAAAGGATTATCATTTTTCGACACTAAAGTCAAGCGTAGAACCAATGATGATGCACATGAATCCAGATTTGCGATATGGGCATCTGCTGGTTAAAATCAATCCGAATGAAGTGCAAACAACATTGGCTCAATTAAAAACAGCTTGGGTAAGTATTCGTCCAGATAAGACCTTCCAGTTCTCCTTCTTGGATGAAGATATTCAACAACAATACGAAGCAGAATCAAGGTGGAATAAAGCGATTACGAGCACAACCATCTTAGCAATCATCATCGCTTTGCTAGGGCTGTTTGGTCTAGTAGATTTATCTCTCATCCAACGCACAAAAGAGATTGGCATTCGCAAAATATTGGGTGCTTCTTTAGCTCATATCGTTCAGCTATTTTCCTTAAATTTCATCAAATTGATACTTCTAGGATTTGTCATTTCGACTCCTCTAGCATGGTATTTTATGCAAGAACGCCTCGCTGACTTTGAGTACAGCATAGAAATTCAGTGGTGGGTGTTTCCAGTAGCAGCGTTGAGTGTAATATTGATGGCATTATTAATCATTAGCATTCAAAGTCTAAAAGCAATTTGGGTAAATCCAGTGGAAAGTTTAAGGAATGAGTAGATGACAAATTGTGAAGTGTTAGAAAAACAGAAAATCGCTTTTTATTGGATTTTTTTGGCTAGAATAGTAAGTTTGTGAAGTTCATACCTCTTATGTACGACCTTATCCTTCTCAGCAACTAACTTTTCATATGCGAAATCCAACTCACAAACTCTCTATCTTTTTTTGCTTATTTCTTCTTGCTAATTTACTCCCTGCTCAAAAAGAACAACTCCCTTTCCAAAATCCTGATCTCAGCATCGAAAAACGAGTAGACGACTTGATTAGCCACATGACTTTAGAAGAAAAAGCAGGACAACTGATGTATAACGCCCCTGCCATCGAACGCTTAGGAGTTCCTGAATACAACTGGTGGAATGAATGTTTGCACGGTGTGGCACGAAATGGACGCGCGACCATCTTTCCACAAGCCATTGGTATGGCAGCTACTTTTGATACCGATTTGATGCACCGAATTGGAACAGCCGTTTCTGATGAAGCTAGAGCCAAATACAACGTCTCGATCAAGCACGGCGCGCGAGGACGCTATCAAGGTTTGACCTTTTGGACGCCAAATGTCAATTTGTTCCGCGATCCACGCTGGGGACGAGGACAAGAAACCTATGGCGAAGATCCTTACCTGACTTCGCGCATTGGAGTTGCTTATGTGAAAGGTTTGCAAGGTGATCATCCAAAATACTTGAAATCGGCGGCGATGGCAAAACATTACGCAGTGCATAGTGGTCCAGAGGGTTTACGGCATGAATTTGATGCCAAAGTAAGTCAAAAAGACTTGTGGGAAACCTACCTACCTGCCTTCGAAGCTTTAGTGACCGAAGCAAAAGTAGAAGGTGTAATGGGCGCGTATAATCGTACTAATGGAGATGCTTGTTGCGCACATCCCTATTTGATGCAAGAAGTGCTACGAGAAAAGTGGGGCTTCAAGGGCTATTTTGTTTCGGATTGTTGGGCATTGGTAGATTTGTACAATGGGCATGATTTAGTGAAAACCGCTCCAGAAGCTGCAGCTTTGGCACTCAATACAGGTTGTAATTTGAACTGTGGTAGCACTTATCCTGAATTGTTAAAAGCCATCGAAGCAGGATTGACCACAGAAGAAATGATTGATGCAAATCTAAGAGAATTGCTTCCGACTCGTTTCCGATTGGGCTTATTTGACCCAATTGGTACGAATCCATTCGATCACATTGGAACAAAAGTGATTGCTTCTGATGAGCATATCAAATTGAGTAGAGAAGCAGCGACTAAGTCTATTGTCTTGTTGAAAAATGACGGTCTGCTGCCTTTGGATAAAGAAGTAAAAAGCATTTTTGTGACTGGTCCAACTGCTGCTCATGCACAAGCACTGTTAGCCAATTATTATGGACAAAGTGATGATTTGCGCACTATTCTGGAAGGTGTGATGGGCAAAGTAAGCCCACAAACTTCGGTGCATTACAGCCAAGGTGCATTACTAGATGAACCCAATCGTAATCCAATTGATTGGTTCTCGGGAGAAGCGGGAGATGCAGAAGTAACGATTGCTTGTCTAGGTATTTCGCAACTGATAGAAGGAGAAGAGGGTGAGTCCATCGCGAGTCGCCACAAAGGAGATCGCGAGGAAATTGGCTTGCCGCAAAATCAGATTGATTTCTTGAAAAAAATTCGTAAAAATGCGAAAAGATTGGTGGTGGTGATGACAGGTGGAAGTGCAGTGGCTTGTCCAGAAGTGTTTGAGATGGCAGATGCCATGTTGTTCGTTTGGTATCCCGGCGAGCAAGGTGGAAATGCCGTTGGTGATGTCATTTTTGGAGATGCTTTGCCTTCGGGTCGTTTGCCCGTTACTTTCCCGATGGCTCTAGAGGATTTACCTCCTTACGATAGTTATGACATGACCAATCGTACTTATCGCTATGCCGAAAAAGTACCACTTTTCCCTTTTGGATTCGGCTTGAGCTATACCCAATTTGAGTATAAGGATATGAAATTGAGTAAAGCGGCGATTGATAAAAAAGAAGAAGTAGAAGTGAGCGTAACTATCACAAATACAGGTAATTACAAAGGAGAGGAAGTCGTTCAGTTGTATTTGACGGATATCGCTGCTTCTGTTGCTACGCCCAAATATGCGCTAAAAGGATTTCAGCGCGTTGAACTTTGGCCAGGTGCATCCAAAACGGTCACTTTTACCATTACTCCTGAAATACTTCAACTCGTCAATGCAAAGGGCGAACGCGTTTTAGAAGCAGGAGATTTCAAGATATTCGTTGGTGGCTCTGTGCCTTCGCAGCGAAGTATTGATTTGGGAGCGGCGAAGTTCTTAGAGCGGCGATTGACCGTCAAATAATAGTTTACTCAAACAACAAACGATACAATTCCTCCACTTTCCCCAACTGTACTATTTTGATTTGATAGCGATTGGCATCCAAGCCTTTTGTATTATATTTAGAAATGAAAATTTGCTTGAAGCCCAGTTTATCGGCTTCTTGAATGCGCTGCTCGATACGATTGACCGAACGAATTTCACCTGATAAACCTACTTCACCTGCAAAGCACACTTGCTCTGGAATGGCGACGTCTTCCAAAGAGGAAATCAAAGCACTCACAATGGCTAAATCAATTGCTGGATCATCCACTTTGATGCCACCTGCAATATTGAGGAAGACATCATTTTGCCCAAAAGCAAAGCCACATCGTTTCTCCAAAACTGCCAGCAGCATACTCAATCGCCGCAAATCGAAACCCGTTGCGGAGCGCTGTGGATTACCATAAACAGCAGTACTCACCAAGGCTTGCGTCTCGATCAACATCGGTCGCATTCCTTCCATGGTTGCGGAAATCGCGCTGCCGCTTAGTTCTTCGTCCGTTTGAGAAAGCAGCAGTTCGGAAGGATTAGAAACTTCGCGCAAACCATTGGCTTGCATTTCATATATGCCCATTTCGTCCGTCGAGCCAAAGCGATTTTTTAAGGTCCGTAAAATACGATAAGTATAGTGTCGATCACCTTCAAATTGAAGGACAGCATCCACGATGTGTTCTAGCAATTTTGGTCCAGCAATTGAGCCTTCTTTGGTGATGTGTCCAATAATAAAAATGGGAATATTGATTTCTTTAGCGAAGCGTTGGAGTTCGCCCGCGCATTCTCGAATTTGAGAAACGCTGCCCGAAATAGAATCCAGATGTGGGGAAGCAAGCGTCTGAATGGAATCTATGACGATTATATCTGGGCGCAAGTTTTCAGCGTGCGTCAGAATTTTACTCGTATTGGTTTCCGTCAATACATAACATTCTGGACGCAACGTACCAATTCGATCTGCACGCATTCGGATTTGATTGCCACTTTCTTCCCCACTGACGTACAGTACTTTTTGTGATACTTCCATCGCCACTTGCAGCATCAAAGTAGATTTTCCGATGCCTGGTTGTCCACCAATCAAAACCAAAGAACCAGGAACGATTCCACCACCCAACACGCGATTCAATTCTTCGTTTGGTGTGACGATGCGCTTCACATTTCCTGCCTCGATTTCGGGCAAGGCAACTGGCTTCGGACTGTTCTTCCCGATCTTCGCGTTTTTCCAAACTTTCTTTTTCTCTTCTTGCGTCGCAGCACGACTCACCACTTCCTCCACACAAGTATTCCAACTGCCACAAGCATCACATTTACCAAACCATTTTGGAGAAGTATTGCCGCATTCCGAGCAAGCAAAAACCTTTTTTACTTTTGCCATATTATTTTGATTTGAAGTTACTAAGCTGAGTTCAATAATCCAAAGCCATAAATTTCCTAGAATTGGAAGGCCAAGTTCAAGAATTAGTTTTGTATGCTAATATTACGTTTTCATTAACTTTCAATCCCATACCTGTAGAAGCTTCATTAAAAGTTAAAACTTCCGATTGAAAACCAACTTTCTCTAAGCGTTCTATTAAACCTTCTACAGAATAAATCCTTACATGGTCTTCTTGTCCAAAATATTTTAGACGTTCCTGAGGACTTTTAATTGTAGCATCTTCATAAATCTCTCCCTCTCTGAATGGAGTTTGAATCATTACTATTCCTCCTATTTTTAAAACTCGATATAGCTCAGACATTGCTAGTTGATCTTCTTCTATATGTTCTAAAACATGATAGCAAATGACTAAATCAAACCGTTCAGCAGGAGATGCTATATTAGTAATGTTTAATTTCTTATCTGCTAAAAATTCATCTACGAAATCAGTGCTAGTATATTCAACATAATTGAGTTGTTTCAAAACTCGATACAGTGCTCTATTTGGAGAGAAGTGTAATATATTTCCTTTCAACAACTTCTTCTCTTTTAGGATTTGCCAAAGCCTTCTATTTCTCGATAAGCTACCACAATAGGGGCAAACTAAGTTTCCATTATCCAATAATATAAATCTAGAGAACTTTTTTGTGCAGATATTACATTGACAATTTTTACCTCTATAAAATAGGTTAGCATACAAATATCGTAGTCTTTCTTCGTTTTGTTGAATGACTTTTTTAGGAAAAAAGGTGTAAACTATTTTTTTGAGGTAGGAATAGAGTTTCATACTTTATAGCGATAACGTTTGAAAAGTCTTTATTCTTTGCTTTAGACTATTGAAATATTGATTTCGCGCTTTAAAAGAATCCCTGCTAATATAACTTGATTGTTTTATCAAAGCACCTAACCAATCGGCGGCTCTATCACATAAAATTTTATCACAGCTGACTAAATAATCAGGATCACAAAAAGTCCAACTTACAAAAGAATGCTGTTTGGAAGTAACATAAGTAACATTTGTAGAATTAAGTAGTTCGACGTGATAAAGATGAAAAGCTGCAGAACTTTGTTGGTTGATATCAAATTTTTGTCCCTTATCAGCCATACTTGATGCTCTATCTATAACGGTATTCAATGCATCTAGTAATTTGTGCTTCACATTTTTATTTTTGAATAATCCTATATCATCAATATATTGAATTTGTTCAAAAGTACTATCCAATATGGCACTATTCCATGCTTCATAACTTGGTATGCAGCAATAACATTTATGTATCTTTTTTGCTAGTATCAAATCTTCTGTACTCAGCATATCAAATTCAAATTGCTTTCCATTGATGCTATCCGAATTCCAAGACCCAATTTCCCAAACAAACAATTTAAATGCTAATAACTCAGGTTGAGTTAAGTAGAGAAAAAAAGGTAAGCCTTTAGAAGTGTAATACATTTTAACATCTTCTAGATGCACTATAGATTCGAATTTGCGTAATAAATCTTTTAGAAATTCACTAAAAGATTTATGCTGCTTATTATAAAAGTTAGGAGTACATAAAGCAACTTCCTCTCTGGAGAAGGCTAATGCATCTAAAGAAATATTAAGCTTACTCGCTAGTATACATGCTTCTTCAAAAGTAAAAGGAGTTTCACCTTTCAGCCTTCTGTATATGGCATGGTTACCAAGATGTAGATACTCGCTAAGCCTTTCAACTGCATTTGCCTTTTTCTCAAAAAGCTCTTCAATTCTTTTAGTAAGAATAGTGTTGAATCGATTCATGGATGTATAATGTTGATGTAAAAAGCTCGAATCATATATAACCAAAAAGCTGTAGATAGTAGGATAGCTAATTTTGTTATTATGCTCTATTCAAAATGCCAATGATTATAAAAGTAGATACTAAGTTAATATTTTTTTTGCATTTTTCGTAAAATGCTAATCTAAGCAAGCATTTGTCTATACGAATTTGTATAATTAGTAAAACTGCTTAACATCAATACAAATAATAGCAAAGATATAGATAGTAATGTGCTGTAATTTTGTAACGTATTTCAACTACAATGAATGAAATATTTGTCACATACATCATCTGAAAAATTACAGCCTTATGATTATTAGAAATAGTTTATACATTCTTTTCTTTTTTGTTTTCTCGTCTTCTATCTCTGCTCAACAAACGGATATTTTTGATGCCAGTAGCCCGAACCTAAGGGTTAGATCAACAAGTGGAAGTGTTCAGTTAGGAATTGCTACTTGCGATGGATGTTTCTCCTCCATTTCTAAAAAATTTGACGCTGTCTTAAGAACTGATGGACAGGCTACAGGAAATTTGATCATCGCCACTAGAAGTCAAGATGGTATTATCTTTTCCACGGGCGATGGTAATACAGATGCCAAACGTATGGAAATATTCAATGATGGTAAAGTTGTAATTGGAAATGTAGGAAGCACTCCTAGTGATTATAAACTATACGTAGAAAACGGCATACTCGCTGAAAGATTAAAAGTTGCTGTAAAAACCAGTGCGGATTGGGCTGATTATGTCTTTGAAGACGATTATCACTTACTACCATTAGATCAAGTAAAAACTTTTATCGAAAAAAATAAACATTTACCTGAAGTTCCATCAGCAGAGGATATGGTTGAAAAAGGAATGGATGTATTGGAGATGAACGCTATCTTATTGCGCAAAATAGAAGAATTAATGCTTTACACTATTGAATTGAATGAGAAGATCAAAATATTGGAACAGCAAATAGCAAAATGACAAAAAACTATCATTAATTTCAACTATTATCACCACTTTAATCTGATAAGTTATGAAGCTACCTATATCTCTATTATTAGTTCTAATTTCTAGCGCAGCATTTGCACAAAATTCCTTTTGGGATACCGATTTCCCTACCTTTCCAGTATCTACTTATGAAGAACAAAACAATTTAGTATTTGGCTCCCTCAACCCATTGAATTATCCAAGTAAATACATCTATGATCGGACAGACTATAATTCAATGGTTTTACAGATGAATGGTAATAATTTATCTGATACTATCAATTATGATTATTGGTTAGCTATGTATAATGAAATGCTTATTGCCTACCAATCTTCATCGGAAGCTATTCCTCCCGGTCAACCAGAGACAATAGACACTTGGTATAGTGCAAAAGAGGTATATGATGAAACAGAAGATGCAATCATAGAAGGGAACTTGAATATCCCAATTGGTATTATGAACTTTGACTACCATAAGCTAAAACCTAATGCGCTAGATGATAATCTAATTTTCGTGGACGGAGAGTCTTTTAAAGATTCTCCAGGAGCTACGGAGAACCCTTTTGAACAAAGGAAACTTTTTGCAGCAGTTCCAATGCTAGATACGGTTGAATCTACTACGCTTCATTTTAAGGTTGATTTGTCGTTTTATTTTCGGAATGATTGTACTTCATGGACTAGTTTTAAAATTGATTTTGATGATGGTAATGGATTGCAGACGGTCAGTGCAGGGAATACTTATACCGTAAATTATTCTAATACGGGAGGAAAGACATTGTACTTTGAGATGGATTGCGGAGGACAAATTTTGAAGAATAATGCTCAAATATACATTCTACCTAGTTTTTCAAGTTTAAGTCGGTCTGAAAATGAAGATTTTTCCTACGACGAGGTAGTTGATTTATCTGCCAACAATGTATTTGGAAAACTAGGTGTAAAATATGGTTGTGGTAATACACAGATTCGTAAACCAGCAATATTCGTCAGTGGCTACAATCCTTATGCTCCTTTTAAATCGGATGTATCATATGATGTGACCATTGGTGGAGTCACTTTTTCTCCTTTTACTTACAACGATCTAGAGAATTTCTATGTAAAGTACAATGATGGCGGACTACTAGATGAATTACAATCGAAAGGCTACGATATTTGTGTTTTTAGAGCGAATAATGGCGCTGATTCTGTAGCAAATGGTGCGGCCTTGCTCATAGATGCTATTGAATATGTTAATAATGAGAAAGCTCAAAATAATAGTAACCATGAAAATATTGTTGTAGGCTTTAGTTACGGAGCAGTTATAGCAAGAGTAGCTTTAGCCACCATGGAGGAAGATTTTTTTGAAAATAATGGATCTTTCCATCACTCAAAACTATATGTTTCATATGAGGGGGAGCATCAAGGAGCTAGTATTGTTTTAGGTTATCAACATGCACTAGAAAGTATGGTTTCAAACACACTTTCCAATTTTATTCCTTGTAGCGAACTGCTAGCTACAGCTGACTTTATTGGTACTACTTTTTTGGAAGGTTCTCAACTATTTGATTCGCATCTAGGGCGTGAGATACTACTTAATCATCCTATAGCTACAGGTACACCAAATAGCCCCGCTTCGGGTGCACATCCTAAAAGACAAGCTCTAATCGATAAACTAGAAAATACTAATCACCTTCATACGAAGGTAAACGGCTATCCTGCTTTGATGCGTAATGTTGGGATGAGCAAGGGAGCTTCTGATGCTAGTATGCGCAATTTTGATGCAGGTGAGATACTTTTTAGATTTGACAGGGGATTTAATTCACCTTGGTTTAGTACAGAACAACAAATGGAAATACGATCTATTGACGATGGAACACGAGTCTTTTTAAGGCAAAAGGCTAGAAGATTCATTTTCGGTGGTTGGAGAAACATTATTGACGAACAATTCCAAGTACCCAATCCAGAAGTGCCTATTGAAAATTCTAATAGTAGCACAATTGGAAACAGCAACATATTAGGATCTACCATTAAGGCTTGTGCTGTTAGTCTCAATCCAGATGTGCATATCAAGGAAGATGATGCTTTTGTGCCTGTATATAGCGCGTTAGACATTCGCAATAGATTACCAAATGATCCTTACTATGATGTAAAAGCTAATCAATTACTTTTTGTGGAGCAAGGTTTGGAAAATGACTTCTATGGTTATCCTCATATTAATCATAATAACCCGCTTTCAATTACTCCCTTCGAAGCAATTTTTATATTAGAAGAAAATGGTGATCATAGCCCAGGTAGTGATGGTGAAATACCTCAGATTTATAGATTCTTTATAACGGAAATTCAACCCGATACATTGACTATCCAAAATCGCAGGATCGGTCAATATATCAATGATTATGAAACAGATTTTGAGGCAAGGGATTATATCACTTTAGGAAGAGATATTACTTTTCAAACAGCTATTGGCAATGCAAGCGTTGAAAACAATGGTAGAGTCCAATTAAAAGCAGGTAGAGCCATTACCTTTGAACCTGGCGTTTCTATAGAGCTTGGAAGTACGCTTTCCACTAATATACAGTCTCTTGCAATATGTTCCTCTAATCGAAATAACAATAGTCGTAACACAGATAAAAATTCTACTTCAACTATAATCAATCAAGATTTAACGTCTCCTTCTAAATCGAAGTTAAATCGTAAAATTCAAGTTTTTCCGAACCCAAATACAGGACGCTTTACTATTGGGAGTCAGCAACCAATTCAAAAGATAGAGTTATATGATTTAACAGGAAAATTGAGATTTGGAATAAACAACGTCAACACGATTGAAACCAATGATCTTAAAGGTATTTTCCTATTGAAAGTTACAGTAGAAAATCATGAAGTATTTTACGAAAAAATCATTATCAAATGAAGTATTTAATATTTCTAACAGGTCTAATGCTTTTCCAAAGTTGCTCGAATAATGAATCGACGGCAACTTCTGTTCAAGGTCAAGTAATAGATATAGTAAAAGGCGATCCTATCGAAGGATTAAGAATTTTTGTCACGGAGTATGATTTTTCTCTCGCTGGGCTTGGAGGTGGACGCGATATTGCTATACTAGAATCAGATGAAGAAGGAAGATTCGAGCATGAATTTGATGCTAAGTCATTAAAAAGGTATCGATGTAGAATTGATTTAGAAACGCCCAATCTATCTACAGGCTTAGGAGATGCAGATAATTATATTGAAGATTTGACAGCAGGAGAAACTAACATAGTGGAATTTAAAACTACTTTTTCTGGTTATGTAAAAGAGGCATTTGTAAACGTTATTTGTGACACTTCAATTGTTCTAGAGATCACAAGACAAAACTCTATACCAGAAGCTATTAACAACCTAACATTTGAATTAAAAAATTGCCAAACCTTGATAAGGAATGATTTTTTCCCTTCTCCTATGGGCAAACACATTTATACATGGCGCACTCTCCGCGATGGTGAAGTGATCACGGAAGACCAAGACAGTTTTAACTTAGCCATAGGCGAAAGGAAAGAATTTACAATAGAGTGGTGACCTAATCTGGTTATATAAAAATATCAACATACAGAAAGTAATTACAAAATAAGAATGCAGCTGTATCATGTATTCCCTGTTATTGTATTGCTCTTTTTGTTCATTTCATAAATCACAGACCATGCGAATTTTTAAATTTATCTTGCTTATCAGCGTACTAATTTCCAGTACACATTTATTCAGCCAAACTCCAGTTCTATCCTCAGAAGACGTTTGGATAAAAAATAATGGTTCATCTTCATCAACCAGTAAAAATAATAATGGACTAAATGTGAAAGGTAATAGCACCGCACCAGAGGTAACCTATTTAAAATTTACGTTACCTACTTTTTCTAGTCTTAGCACTATTGAACTAGAACTATCTACTAGCAGTAATAGCTTCAGTGATGTAGCAGTATATTGGGTAGATGACACCAGCTGGTCACATGAATTTAGCGCAGACAATAGTCCAGCATCTAGTACTTTAGTATCCGTTGGAAACCCATCAAAACTAGGAAATAAAGTGACTTGGGTACTAAGTACTAGTCAATTTGCCAACAGAAGTGGACAGACCATATCTCTATCACTAGAAAAAAGTGGGACGACTCGTATATCATTTGCATCACAAGAAAATGGAAATGGTGATGAGACTGATCCTAAGCTACTGTTGACTACAAGTGGCGGTGGCGGATCAACTTGTAGTGATGGTGTACAGAACGGAATGGAGACAGGTATAGATTGCGGTGGACCAGACTGCCCTGCTTGCCCTACTTGTAACGATGGTATTCAAAATGGTATGGAGACAGGTGTGGACTGCGGTGGACCAGATTGTAACGCTTGTCCTCCGACTTGCGATGATAATATCCAAAATGGTGACGAAGAAGGCATAGATTGTGGAGGTAGTAACTGCCCTGACTGTCCTGATCCAGGAAATGGGGGAAGTCTATGGATGCAGAATGGCAATAAGATTTATTACAATACGGGAAATGTTGGTGTAGGGACTAACGATCCCTCAGAACTATTTCACGTGGCGGGACAGATATATGCTGTTAACGTGAGAGTTAGTACAGATGCTGGAGCAGATTTCGTTTTTCAAGAAGGCTATAAGTTCTTGACATTAGAAGAATTAGAAAGATATGTGAAATTACATAAACATCTTCCTGATATTCCTTCTGAGCAAGAGATGATAGAAAATGACTTACAACTTGGAGAATTTAGTATAAAGCTTCTACAAAAAATAGAAGAGTTGACCCTTTACATGATTGAAATGAAAAAGGAAAATAATCAGTTAAAGACAGTAAATGCGACAATACAAAAAGAGATAGAAGAACTTAAGAAAAAAGTTCAAAATAACTAGGTTTCATATTCTTCAACTAGTAAATTAAGAAGCTCTAAATCTACTTTAGAAAATAAAATTTTTCACATACATCCTAGAAAGAAGCGTCATTGCATACTGCAATTGACGCTTTTTTGTTGGTAATTGTTATAAACAATCCTGACTCTAGCAACAAGACACTACTGTATCTTGTTTTTAACCTCTCTTCTTTCGACTTAAAAACTTCTCTCGCACCACTTCTTGTACGGTCTTCTGCTCAACCTTGCTTTCTAACCAAGAAATAATATCCAAATACAAAAATGGGCGACGCTCAAATTTTTTGTCTTGCGCTTTTTCCAGACGACCTTTCAGGTCAACAAATTCTTGCTTCAATTGAGAAGGACGCATTCGTGGTGTGCGACGCAAAAAGCGGAAAATTTCACGCTGTACTTCGTGTATGTCCTCCATTTTACCAACGAAGCGATAAACCGATTTAATTTGATATTCTACCAAACGTTCGTTGCCCAATTCAAAGTGCGCCATCAAATTTAAGATGCGCGCAAAACATTGAATATCTTCTCGATAGTCTGGATTTTTTTGATTGATAATTAGATTCAAATAATCAATTGCCGTACTATTATCGCCACTACCAAAATACAAACAAGCAATTTTATAATAGAACAACATCACGCGGTGGTCATCCCAGTTATAGCGATCGGACTCAATGATTTCTACCAATCCATCCACCAACTTGATGCCTTCCGTATAGGTACCTTCCATGAAATGGCGATCAATGTGATGGACATAGTAATAAAGATAATAAAGCCCTTCTGCATTGTTGGTACGACTAACGAATGGTTCTTTTTTGAGTTGTTCTAAATTCTGAAGTTTTTCAATGAAATTATCGTAGTGCCATAGGTTAAATAAAGTACCTAGCAAATTGTGGAGTGCCTTTAAATAGAGCGGTCCTTCGTGCACTTTCATCTGCGGATGCTTATCGAATACATCCACCCAACTTTGGCTGTGTTTGTAACAAAGCGTAAAATTTTGGATGATGTGATAGTACCAAGTATGCGCTTGATGATAATTAAGTTCTTCAAAAAAACTCAATTCTGCTTTCTTTCTTTTGGGTAATTTAGAGTGAAAAAATTCACTGACATATAAGTAATCTTTCTCATTGCGGACATAACCTGTCTTTAGGTAAAGACCATAAAGCTGTATTGCTAAGTTGGAATATTCATTGATATGTCCAACTTTCTTGAAAATATCAACTGATTCTTCGGTCAGTTCCTCTGCGCGCGTTTCTATGCTCCTCGTAATGTATTGAGACTCAATATGTTTCTCAAATTCTACGATTTCTAAGGAAAGTAGATTGCGTTCGCTTTCAATGGCTTTTTGCTTGGTTTTGCTCAACACATCAAGTGCTTGGCGATACAAACCTTTGTTGTACAGCACGCGTGCGTAGTCAATCAGCTCTCGAATTTCTGTGTTGATGTCATGATTCTTATTCAGTAGGCGCAGACTGATAAGCAATTGCTTGTACAAATGCGCTTTCAAATTAGAAAGCTGCCGCTTTTTGATGTCTGGAAATTTTTTTAGAATGCGATCTTCATCATATTCTCCGTACTTATCTAAAAAGTCGAATAGCTTTAAGAACAATATGTCGTCTGATGCCTGATTCCTCCGAACAAAAATTCTAAAATGCCGCTTTTCCGACCGAGTTAGTGAGCGAATCAACTGGACAAGATCGTCCGTCTTCTGCTTTGGCATTGTAAATATATTTTTTTTACTGCTTTGAAAATCAATGTCTTATACGCTGTATAGTGCCAGTGCAATCTTGTACTAGAACCCCCAATTTAGTTTTATTTAGCAGTTAGGTAAGGATACATTTGGTAGAAGCAAACATACATTTTTTTTCTGCTACATAAAATTTGAAGGAATTTCTTGATAAAAAATCTACTTAACAAGTATGATTTTGAGAAGTTTCATTAGGTAATTCAATAAAATGAAGATTGAAAGTAGAAGAAGGGCCACTGTTCATTTTTACTTCTAGACTTTCAAGTTGTCCATAAAATTCTAACCAATTATGACTAATAATAGAGTCCATATATTTGACACAACGCTTAGAGATGGTGAGCAAGTTCCTGGCTGTAAATTGAATACTTCTCAAAAGTTGGAAATTGCGCTGCAATTGGAGCAATTGGGTGTGGATGTGATAGAAGCAGGCTTTCCGATCTCTAGTCCTGGGGATTTTCGTTCCGTGGAAGTCATTTCCGAAAATCTGAAAAGTCCCATTATTTGTGGACTTTCGAGAGCAGTGAAGAAAGACATAAAAGTAGCTGCCGAAGCATTGGTCAAAGCGAGACGTCCGAGAATTCACACAGGTATTGGCACGTCTCCAAGTCATGTGCAGCATAAATTGAGAACTACTCAAGAGGACGTAATCAAGCGTTCCATCGCAGCGGTGAAATACGCTAAAAGCTTTGTAGAAGATGTAGAATTCTATGCAGAAGATGCTGGACGAACCGATAACGAATACCTCGCTAGAGTGATCGAAGCGGTCATCAAAGCAGGTGCTACGGTGCTCAATATTCCTGACACGACGGGCTATTGTCTGCCCGAAGAATATGGTGCAAAAATTAGCTACTTGCTAGAAAACGTGAAAGGCATTCATAATTGCATTGTTTCTACGCATTGTCATAATGATTTGGGCTTGGCAACAGCGAATTCCGTGGCGGGTGCACAACACGGCGCGCGACAAGTAGAATGTACCATCAATGGCATTGGTGAGCGCGCGGGCAACACTTCTTTGGAAGAAGTCGTCATGGTGTTGAAGCAGCACCCTTATTTGAATTTAGAAACAGGCATCAATACGCGACTACTCAATTCGATCAGTCATTTAGTCTCCGAACGCATGGGAATGCCGGTGCAACCTAACAAAGCGATTGTAGGAGCGAACGCTTTTGCGCATTCTTCGGGCATCCATCAAGATGGCGTTATCAAACGCAGAGATACTTACGAAATCATTGATCCACTGGAAGTTGGAGTAGATCAATCTAAAATTGTATTGACCGCTCGAAGTGGTCGCGCAGCTCTGGCATATCGTGCTAAAAATATTGGCTACAACTTGATGAAAGATGAGTTGGATGTGGTGTATAAAGAGTTCTTGAATGTAGCAGATCAGATTAAGGAAGTGGATGATGTGCGATTAGAAGGTATTATTTTAGCAAAAGCAAAAGGGCAGCGGGCTGCTTCTGCATAGAAATAACTGAGTGACGGTTTGATCGATTATTGAACCGTTATTCACATTTTAGAAGGGTGCATATTTTGGGATATCCATGAGTCGCGTTCAAAAAATCTCAGCCTAAGGCAGACTCGGTTTAAAGGAAGATTTTTTGAATGCTCTGAGAGGTTCTTGAGGACGAAAAGCATCAAAATTTGATAAATTTTGATGCTTTTTGTCCTTAAAAAACTCTAGAAGAAAGTTTTTCGCCATCGAAAAAAAACTTTCTGCGATTTTTGGAAACGAAATTCCATAGTTTCAATTCGTGTACCCTATTGAAATTTACATTCACTTAAACCACCTTACGCAAAACCGATTCTTTTTCCATATTTGCTCTGTATTTCCTGATGGCTCTTCTCGCCTTGTTCAAAAAAGCGAGTCGTTCTTTGGAATTGATTCGACTCACTTGAATACCCGTTTTCTTCAAAGAAAGTACATTGCGCTCGGCACTTTTTCTTCGAGTAGCGTCTTTGATCAATCCCAATACAGGATCATAGACGAAAGACCTCGCTTGTTGATGCTCTTGCCAGGAGAAGAGCGTGTACTCATTCACATTGAAGATTTTATTTAGAAAGATCGTATATTCCGCAGCAATTGTTTGCAAGCGAGTAGGTGTTTCTTGTTGTTTGTATCCACTCTTGGCATAGACTTTGGAAAGCTCTATCAATTCCTCTAAAGCATTCAGTAGCGTAACTACATTTTCCGCAGAAATAAGTTCTTGTTCTGCTAAATACTCAATTTGCCCAATGCAAGCATGAAAGGTATTCGTTCCCCATATTTCTGTAGTTGGCAGTTCGTGATAGACCTGTGCGATTCTTTTGCAGTAGGTCGGAACATTCTGAAAAACTTCGTGCGATAAATCAAATGCGGGCAGTACTTTTTCCTCCGACTGCCAAAGGTACATCGCCATATAGTACAAGCGATATTTCACCAAGTCAGGGAAGTGAAACACCAAAGCAAAGGGAAGGGTATCGGTCAGCACGAAAATATTCGCCTTTTCTCGATGAGGCAGCAACTCTACTTCACTAACCCATGCCTGCATGGTTTGGTCTATAAAATCACCTAGCTTATCTGGAAGGTGGTTTTCTTCTACTTGCCGCTTAGGAAGCGAAAAAACTTCGTACGCATCAAGCTGGTAGTGATGTATGAGCAGCTCTATTTCGTCCAAAGAAAAAGCCGTATTTATTATTTAATCGGCTATAAATGGTGCGCTCTGTTCGATTGAGTAGTGTAGATAATTCAGCTACCAAATCTGCTCGTCGTGGCTGCTTTTCTGCTAGAAGTTGGAGGAGTTTTTCTTGTACCATGGCTTTTCTATCCTTTGTGATTTGAAGAATGGCTTCAAGTGGTTTGAAGCTTTACTTCAAAAAACGCCTTTTCCAGACAAAAATTGAAGAAAACAAGCGAAAATCTAGCTTTTTAACATTTTCGGCTTCTTTTTTTGAAGCTATTCCTCAAGCGTTTGCAGCTATTCAGCGGGTTTGGTATTGCTTTTTCGCGCAGCTTTGTGGTGATAGGTATTTCAAAGGAAATGCCACTTATTTTTTTAAGAAATTATACCGATTATGAAATTACGTTTATTGTTTTTGATGTTTAATTCTTTTATCAAAAACTTAAAAATCAGAAATGTAAAATTTTCTTTTACCCTGTTGCTATTCTTTACATTCACTCAAGTATTTGCTAATACGCTCTGTGATGACTATGGTGGAAATACAGGAACTGTACTTGGAACAACAATCACTTCATCTTCCCAACTAAGTTCAAATTCTATCTCAGGAAATATACTAGTACAAGGAGACTTTACAATTGATAACAATTTTACATTTCTTAATGCTATTGTAGAAGTAGATCAGGATATCAAGATTACCGTGGCAGGAGGCCAAATACTTACATTAGATAATTCTAAATTCTTTCATTGCGGTACTGAGTCTTGGAAAGGCTTTGATTTAGGAACTTTTGGTATCATAAATGGACTTAATGGAACGGAAATTGAGGACGCCTTTATGGCAATAGATATGGCTACTCCTAGTACAGTAAATTTGGAGGATATGGTGTTCAATCGTAACCATATCGGAATTAATGTGCCTTTGACTGCTTCTACTTCATTTCCTACTAATGTTAATTTGAATGGCAGTGTCGAGTTTACAGAAAGTTCAACTCCTAATATATTTCGAGATGATACAGGAAGGCGAGAAATTTTTCATATTGGAATAAGAGTAGACTACAACTCCCCACTGACATTAGGAAAAAGTCTACCTCAACTAGAAGCTGCTGCTATTTTTAGAGACTTGGATTATGGAATATACACTGTAGAGCAAAATCCGTTTAATGGGTCTACAACATTATTAGTAGATAACTTAGAGTTTAATAATACAGTGTATGGAATTTATATGGAAAGAGGAAATATTACTATCACAGACTCTGACTTCATAGACCTTGAAGTTCAAGGTATTTATGTTGGAAAAGTTGTAGATATAGATGTATCAGATAATTGTGTTTTCAGATTTAATCAAGGTTTTCTAGTTGGTCCTCTTTTTCCTGCTATTGATGGTATCAACGCAAACATATATTTGGATAATTTTGAAGCAGGTAGTGATGTTCGTATAATAGATTGTATTTTTGATTTAACATACTCTTCTGCTAGTAGTGAGCTAGCAGAACTAAGTACTTCTGGAGTGTTTTTGGATGGAGGGTTTGTTGGAGGTAATACAGAAATTTTTATCACTAATAATACCTTTAAAAATATTGCAGGAGGATTAGCCAATAATCAAGGAGGATTTGGTGTTCAGATTAATGGAATGTTTACTAATGCTAAGAAAGTACTTATTGAGCAGAATGATTTCGTCATAGATGGAGAGAATGGGACAGATATAAGCACGGGGGTTAGAGTTGTAAATGGAGACAAATCCAATATAATTGTTGCTAGTAATACGTTTTCAGATGATAATTCTTACACTACTGGTGATGGAGTAGCGGGTATTCATTTCGAGGGTTCAGGATCAAACGGTATAAACAACGATATAAGTACTAACGTGTTTCCTCCAGACTACTCTCACATTAGTAATGTAAATTTAGCTAATGCTAGATTCGGTGTTAGGGTTATAGATTTTCAAAATTTAAAAATATGTGGAAATGAATTCCATGATCTTGTTAACGGTACTGTAGATTTTACGGGTACTTGCTCTGGAACAAATTTAGTAGCAAATCAGATGTACGTGTCTGGAGCTGGTGTTAATGTAGATGGCGTTATAGGAGTTCAAGAACATAAAGGAAATCTATGGTTCAAGAAATTTGATAATGGTAATCCTAGTGGAGGTCATGCAACTCTATCTTCTTCTAGTTCTCCAGCCTTAAATCGTTTCACTGTTCATACTCCCGTCACTCCTCCTACTTCAGTATCAGGTTCTTATCATCCTGATCTGATCAGCCCCTCTTCTGGCTGGTTTGAGCAACAATCTGGAACGCCTGAGACAGGTTGCGCCATTCAAGCATCAGGTGGATCAAGCAATGAGAGATCAAGTAGCCTAGAATACTTAATTGCAAATGATATCATTGAGCAATATGAAAGTAATCCTACTGCTATATGGAATATGAAACGTTATCTTATGGCAGCAATAGAGCGTTCCTCTGCTTTAAAATCAGAATACAGCAGCTTTTTACAAAGAAATCAGGACAGTAATATTGGAACATTTCAACGCATTCGTAAAGCATTGAATAAAGTTGAAATGACAAGTATGAGTGGTAAGATGCAAGAACTTGACGATCTAAAAGAGCAATATCAACGTTTTATTGAAGAATTGAAAAACTTAGAACAGAATTACAGTCCCAATGATGAAGCTTATTTATCGGAAAAACGGCGTATTTCGGAAAGTTTAAGCCAAATCAATTATGAGAGAACGAGCATTCAAAATGAGTATAAGGAGCAACTAAGTTCTGCATTACAAATTTTTCAAAGAGAAAATCGTGATATTTTGGCAGAGGAGATATATGAACGTAATGAGAAAGCATTCAACGCTATATACCTATCTACACTCATAGATCAAAGAGCAGTGAATGAGACAGAAATCACTATTTTGAAAAGTATAGCTAGACAATGTCCAAAATATGGTGGTTTAGCTGTTTATTATTCAAGAGGACTATTGCCATTTTCAGCTTTAGAAAAGTATGATGATAAAAATGAAGATTGTTATTTCAAAAATATAGATAACAATATAGTAGAAGAGAGAGAATTAGAAACGTTTTCAGAGACTTTTACCAAGACTAGTGTATATCCAAATCCAGCAAGAGATATTGTCACAGTTGACTTGGAAAATCCGGGTGCGACTATCAATATTCTTGACTTATCTGGGCGACAATTACAAACATGGGAAACCAACACTTCTCAAGCTATCATAAATATTAAGTCTTTTCAAAAGGGATTCTATTATTTGCATATAGAATATCAAAATGGGGTAACTTTCACTAAAAAATTACTTATTCAATAACGTTTTCTCTGGATACCTAAGTCAATTATTTATGACTTAGGTGTCTTCATACTAATAAGATTTTTTATTCTATGATAAAATACTTGACTCTATTAATTATTATTATTTTTTCTGTCGATGTAAATGCTCAATTAACAAGAGAAATGCAGTGGTTGATTGGATACACTGACTTTGAACCTAATACAAAACGTGGTACATTACTAGACTTTTCAGAAGATAGCTTGTTTGTTAGTAGTGTACCAAAATACACACCTGAAAGAGGAGGACACTCACAAATATGTGATTTTAATGGAAATATTCTGCTTTATACAAATGGTTGTGCAATTTCTAATAAAAACCATCAATTATTACAGAATGGGGATTCTATAACATCTGATTTCTTATTGAGTGAATACTGTGAAACTTTAGGAGACCCTTTATCACAAAGCGTAATCTTATTAACTAGTTCTGAAAATACAGATATCTATTATTTATTTAACTATAATTTAGAAATCCTTTCCTTAGATACGAGTATCTACTCGGGTAGTGTAGCAGGTATGCCTACAAAGCTGTACTTTCATAAAGTAGATATGAGTGATTCAGGTGGAAAAGTTGTAGAAAAAAAGACCGTTGTCATTCGTGATACACTTTCGGCTGGTAATATGCAAGCCGTTCGTCATGCTAATGGAGAAGCATGGTGGTTATTAGTGCCAGAAGGACTAAGCAACTGTTACTACACGATTCTAGTAGATGAAGAAGGTTATCATGAACCTATTAAGCAGTGCATTGGTCATCAATGGGATTTTAAAGACTGGGCAGGTATGGTTACTTTTTCTCCTAATGGTAAACACTATGTACGCTACGACCCTAATCATGGCTTACACATCTTTGACTTTGATCGTTGCGCAGGTCAATTGTCTAATCCTCTGCATATTACGATTGATAGTGTGTATGCAGCAGGCGTTGCATTTTCAGCAGATTCTCGCTTTTTGTACGCAACCACTTCTTGGCGAGTATTGCAATTTGATATGCACGCCCCAGATATCGCTGCATCTGAAACTTTAGTTGCTACTTACGATGGCTTTGTAGCTTTTGCCCCTACCAATTTTTATATGGCAAAACTCGCTGCCGACGATAAGATTTATATGGCAGGCACGAGCAGTTCTCGTTTTTTACACGTCATTCATCATCCCGAGCGCAAAGGGGTGGCTTGTGATGTGCGGCAACATTCCCTAGAAATTCCTTCCAATCATGTTGTTGGGTTACCCAACATTCCACATTATCGCCTAGGAAAAGCCGAAGAAAGCTGTAAGGAAGTAGTCGATGTTGATGAACATAAATCGAGTGAAGGTGTAAGCCTTTATCCAAATCCAGCCAATGAAAATATTATTTTACAGCATCAAGAACTACAATGGAAAATTGGAAGATTGTATGATGCTCATGGGCAATTGCTCAGACAATTTTATCCTAATGGAGTAGAACAAACGCTGATTCCAATTCATGATTTATCAAATGGTATTTACTATCTGAGTATTTTCAGCGGAACAGAGAAGTGGAGTACGAAGTTCGTTATACAGCACTGATAGCTAATTAATTGTCAAATATGAAAAAGATTATCATCACGATATGTTCTGCCTTACTCTTTTGGGCTTGTGAAAAAAAAATAATAAGAGAAGTTGGACGTGTAGATATAGCCATTGAGGGAAATAAATGGGAATGGGCAATTGAAAAAAACGCGTATTATGAAGATACTCCAAATAGTAAAACTGCCATTGTTTTTTTAGGATTCAATGAATACAAGGAACTAAGAGAACATTTAGCTTTCCAAAATATTGAACTGGATACAAATAGAGATACCATATTCCTAAACTACATAGATGGACGATCAATTAATTTTCCCGAAATTCCTACTGCATCCTTTTCTACTTTCACATCAGACGGTGATGTTCATTCTGAACTCTTTTTTACTTCCTCGAATGAAGCTCATAAAAACTGGTTATTGCTAGATAAAATAAAACGGAATAGATTAGAAGGAACTTTCCATATTCATTTGGCGAGACCAGAAGGGACTTCCATACATGGTAGAAAATATCCTGATACCCTGCAAATAGAGGGCGCTTTTTTGGTTAAGCAAGATGATTAAACTAAAACTAGTGTGAGAAGATCGTCATTGTTGATAACAGAAAAAATAACCGAGATCGTCACAGTTTGTAACTGCGATGTTATAAGCCTGTCAAGTTTCAAGAGTCACTTATCCATAAAGAATAATTGGCTCTTCTATTTTAGCAAATGTGATAAGCGTAGCAGCATCCAAGTCAAAAGATATTGGACGATCCGTTTCCTGTTTTGAGGAAATGAGAAAAAATTTAGGCAATCAGAGGCATTATACAAACCCTATCCCTCCTTTACACCGTCTGACTAACCAAATAAAGTCAAGCATGAAAAATATAATACTGTCCATCTTAATTTTCTCCTCCTTTATCAGCACTTCAATTCTAGCTCAATCCTTACCGAGCTTTTTTGATAATACGACCCTAATGCTTGGCTATGCTGCTTATGAAGAAGATAGAAGACTCTTTCAACTCCCTGGAAGACAAGAGATTTGGAATATGGATGAAATTTCCAATGATTATGATTTCATGCTGACTTTTAACAAAGAGTGGAAGCTATTCAGGCATTTAGATTTTGTAACTGGATTGGGATACATAAGAAGTCACCATAAATTTCTACGCCCTTTTGATCATAATTATTTTACAAATAGAGGTACTTATGTACTTAGATATACAGACATCTACTCTAAAGAAAAAATAGCTCCACAGCTAGCCATCAATCACAGAGTACTCGGAAAAGAACATCATCATTTGTACCTAACCGCCTCTGCTTTTGCTGCTTTTAATGTTTCAAAAAGAGTAGAAACTTTTACAGGAAAAGCTACTTTCAGAAAATTCAGATTAGAGTTTGATGCCATAGAAATTAATCCTGGTATAGGTTACCAACTCAATAGATTCAACTTTCAGCTCAACTATCGTCTCTTCCATCTCTACAAAATAGATCGAGTGCTTTTTTTCTCTGTTTTATTTAGCGAACGTCAACCTTTAGAAGACTTCTTAGCACAAGACTATGAGCGGCTGAATCCTACCAACATTTGGTTTTCTGTTGGGTATAGGATTAGTGAGTGAGTGAGTTGATGCTATATAAACTAATATTTATGATTACAAGAATACTATTCATCATCCTTTTAGTCCTTCCCCAACTAATTGAGGCTCAAAGTTTTTGGGATAATACTTCTTTGATGCTAGGTCTTGCAGTAAGTGAACAAGATAGGCGATTATTTCAATCAGGAAACCAAGACGGTATTATCAATGCGGAAGAACAAAAAGTCGATTGGGAACTTAATCTAAGCTTGCAAAAGGTCGTCTTAGACTCAAAATTTTTAAGATTTAGGATTGGATTAGGATTGAATCGCTTCACTAACACTTTCTCTAGACCTTTTGATTATAGAAGTATTAATGGTGATGTGTATCTAAGATCACTCCGAATTCATAAATATACCACTGATAAGTTAATAATCCCCATTTCAGTTACTATCTATCCTCTTGGAAAAGAAAGTGTGTTTTTAGAGTTTTATAGTATCCCCTCATTATCTTTCAGAAGACAGGCGAATCAATTTGTTAAAT